>NZ_JAAVTY010000214.1:577-836 GCF_018642185.1 Candidatus Rhabdochlamydia sp. W815
AGAAATAGACGAAAAAGGTTTGGTCTTCGGTTCAATCTAATTGCGGGCATTTATAATCTGGAGCTATGTTAATGGGTTTTGAAAGAGGTCTATTCTCAAGGCTCGTCATCGCCATGAACGGGATAAAAGGCTATGCGATAGAATCAAATCTATTTTATTGTTAGATGAACCTATCTTGAATTGAATATAAATTTTCGCTATGATACCTGATCTTTTTATTTTTTAACTAAAGACAGATGACATGAGCAAGCAAGGATTA
>NZ_JAAVTY010000021.1:0-16679 GCF_018642185.1 Candidatus Rhabdochlamydia sp. W815
CAATCGTATAGAAAAATATAGGATTAACGACAAGTTTCAAGTCGTTGACTTGAACCCCATTAAGCTAACCGTTTGAATTGGCACTACTATATTCTAATATTTCCTGTACACTCTTTGCAAATCTTTCTCCAGAATATCCTCACTTTTGAAAAGATTTTAAACAGGCTCTAAAAGAAGAAGCAAGAAAAATCCTTTAACAAAACAAGACAAAAAAAATAATCAATTCCTTTCCAAAGAAAGTGTAATTAATGAAAATGCTATTGGTCTGCTTAAGCGATTCAAAATTTTAGCTGATCGTTATAGAAATAGACGAAAAAGGTTTGGTCTTCGGTTCAATCTAATTGCGGGCATTTATAATCTGGAGCTATGTTAATGGGTTTTGAAAGAGGTCTATTAAAACTTATGATGTGATTTCTTGTTTAACTTTTGAGGGTTTAAAGGTAAAAAAGAAACCTTTTCATCCATTTGTAAACGAGCAAAAGCCGCATCAAGGTCAATAGATAACCGCTAAAAATATTTGGACCATTTTACAAGATTCACAAATGGCGGTGGATGAAAAATCTGTTGAAGAACAGCTAAAGTCTTATGCGCATACACAACCAATGGCTACTCAAGCACCTATTGAGGATGCTTATTCCATTCGTTGTACACCTCAAATTATCGGACCTATTCGAGAAAACCTTGAATGGATTCAGCGGCTAGTAACAAATGAGTTAAATTCAAGTAATGATAATGCTTTGATTCTTTGTGAGCACCACTAGATATTTCATAATCTAATCTTTCTGACAAGCGTATTGACCGATTCATGGATAAAAATCATAGCAATTAGTTACCTGCTTTTTTATGTTTGGAAAATCTGGGTTTGCGATTAGGGTTAATGGGAGGGCAGTTTATGACAACTTCTTTAGCAGCTAAAAACCGTTCTTTATGCAATCCCGTATCCATTCAGTCGCTCACCTCAACTGGAGATTTTCAAGATATTGTTTCTTTGGGACTTATTGCGGGTCGAATAGCTCAAGAAATTTCTGAAAATAGCTGTTATGTATTAGCTTTTGAACTGCTATGTGGAGTACAGGCTGCCGAAATTAGGGGTGCAAACCTTTTAAGTAGTGCTACAAGAGAGGTGTTTAACAACCTCAGTTGCAGTTATGTAATGGTTCATCTCCGTAAAGAGTTTCCTACTCTTATTAGCTACAGCAGATTTGTTTACTTTGTAAAAAATATTTTTATCCCCCTATTCGCTTATCTTTTACATAACAAAGGTAAAATTACTGGAATTAGCTTTATTGACTCAAAAAAGATACAAGTTTGCCATAACAAAAGAATTAGGAGAAATAAAGTTTTTACAAGATTTGCAAAAATGGGAAAACAGGAGCAGGATGGTTCTTGGGAATTAAACTTCATTTAATACTTAATGAAGTAGGAGAAATTCTAGCTTTTCAATTAACACCTGGAAATACATCAGACGTTTCTGTAGCCGATATTTTGTCGAATAAAAAATATATCCCAGATTGAACATACAAGACATAGATCAATAAGCAATTTTTTGGTTAATACGCTTTGTGCAATTGCGGCTTATACGAAGCAACCTAAAAAGCCTCGTATTAAGATGTCTGATAAGGAAAGTTTAGAGCTAGTTATTTTCTAGAAAACCCAAAACTGAGGTTAACATGGTGCGTAAATATGTTCCTTATTTATCGACAGATCAATGCCTAACCGATTATTTAGAATAAGTTAGCAGAGATCATTAAAACTGGGGCTTTGCTACAAGAAGTGGAAAAAATACAGGTAAGAATACCATTTATGAAGGAATAGAGGGGTTTTATCTTGAGAGGATAACTAGAGTCTTGTATAGAAGTGAAGATTAAACATTTCTCTTCAAGGTCTTCGCATATGTCTACAGCAAAATCTTTTGACCAAGATTTTATAAAAGGGGTGGCATACATCTTACTTTCAACTATTGGGTCCTCTCTCTTTGGGTTGTTTTCTAAGTTTGGATTGGATAATACTCCTTTTTTCTTAATCACATTTTTACGATTTGCCATTCCCTTTATATTGCTTTTACCATTTTCTCTAACAAAATATTCTGTTGTTCAACTTTGGCAAGCAAGAAATTGGAGAATACAATGGCTGCGTAGCAGTTGTGTGCTTGTGTATCAGTATTCTTTTTTTTATTTTTTAAACCAGCAATCTTTACTTGATGCAGCTGTTTTACAAAGTACTTCACCCTTGTTTATTTTAATATTTGAAAGCCTTTTTCATAGACAGCGTCTAAATATGCTTACTTTATTTAGTATCGTAATTTCTTTTATAGGGGTACTTTGTATTTTACAGCCAGACCTTGGAGTAATTAGTAGGATTAGCTTAGTAGGATTCCTAATTCCAGTAGCTTTAGCAGGTTCTCAAGTAATCTACTTTCATCAAGTGCATCATGCTCCTCAACAAAGCACATTATTTTTCTTATTTTTTCTCTGTTCTATTTTTACTGGAGTTCTTTACCTTTTTTCGGGAGAATTATTTCAGACTAGTACTTATGGACATACAAGTAGCCTTGTGCATGCATGGGTTTTATTAGGTATGGGGGTTACAAGCATTTTTAACCAGTCTTTTCGTGGATTTGCTTACCGATATGCTAGGCCATCCATTTTAGCCCCTTTCTCTTATATAGCCCTTCTGTTTTCAGGATTATTTGACTGGCTTGTTTTTAACCGGTTGCCTAACTTATGCTCCGGTCTGGGTCTTGCTTTGGTCATTATAGGCAGCGTTATTCAGTTCTATGGGAAAAAGCGCTTTATTTCTTAAGTTACGATGAGAAAGATCTATTTAAGTAGAGAAACATTTGATGAAAAATCTCTTTCTCGGTGTGATTACAATCAATGGTATGAAGCAATTTAAGTTCTTTGTAATACATAATTAAAGGAGCTGTTTGCTCATGATATATTTGCAGGCGTTTGCTAACCACTTCAGGTTGATCATCAGATCGATAAGTTAAGTGTGCATGACATCTATCGCAAATACCTGCTTTTTTGGGTGGAGAATTAAATAGATGATAAGGAGTATGGCACTTTATGCAAATCAGACGGTCTTGCAACCGTCTAATAATCTCTTGATCGCTTAAATCTAGATTAAAAACAAATGGCTCAATTTTATTTTGTGTAAAATAAGCTTGTAATTTTTCAGCTTGAGTTAATGTTCGAGGGAATCCATCTAAAATATAGCCTTTCTTGCAATCTGCCGCAGAGATTCTTTCAAATAGCATATGTAAAATCATTTCATCTGGAACTAATTGGCCACTCTGCATGTAGACATCTACCGCTTTACCAAACTCTGTCTTTTGATGAATTTGTTTTCTAAGTAAATCTCCTGTTGAAATATGAGTGAGGTGGAAATATTGAGATAAATTCTTTGCTTGAGTTCCTTTTCCAGCTCCAGGAGGGCCTAATAAAATAAATACGTGCGTGTCAGAAGATTCAGCCATAAAATACCAGTTAAAATGTGATTTGGCAGAGGCTTATCTTAGCAGAAGTCACTCTTTTAAAAATAACATTTTTTATCTTTAGAAAATGGAAAAAAAGCCCAAAATTAAAGGGCTTGTATAGAAATTTTTTTGGAGGGTTGAATTTTTTTTCTATGAAATTTTATTTTTACTATTCCGTTCTTACATATAGCTTCTGGACTTTTTGTTTCGTCTACAGCGCTAGGAAGGGGAATGCTGTAAGAAAAGGAGCTAGTGGCCTTTTGGTAAAACTTTCTTTTATTGTCTTTTACTTCTTCTTTTTTAACAGCTTTAATCCAAAGAATGTTCTGTTTTAGAGAAAGCTCTATTTCTTCTGATTTAATACCGGGGACATAAGCTTCTATATAAACATATTTTTCGTCTTCTGATATAGTTAAACCTGAAGATTCTTCAAAAGGATTCAAAAGAAGCATCCCTCCTTTTTCCTCAGACAAACACAAGCGATTGCTAGTATGAGAGAAGAGTCCATGAAGATGTTGGTTTAGTTTACGACACATAGATTTTAATTTGGTTAAAAATACAATTTATAACTATATATATTAAAATAAAAAGAAACAAGAAAAAAGTGTTAGATAAAAACTAACGATTTTTATAAAATCTCGGATTTGAGATTGCAAAAAACTCTCTTTCAGAGGATTTTACAGTCTCTTATTAAAAGGTTTATGGCAAAAAAAAAAGTAAAAGCATTCGGTACTTTAAGGAGTATTTTTTGGCCTGTTCATCGCTCTGAACTTAAAAAAGTTCTTTCCATGTTACTTTTGCTGTTTCTGATTTGTGTAAGTTACAGCGTCCTAAGGAATTTAAAAGATGCGGTTATTCTAACAGCAAAGCATTCAGGAGCAGAGGTAATCCCTTTTATTAAGGTGTGGGGAATTTTCCCAGCTGCGGTTGGAGCTACTTGGTTGTATACTCGCTTAAATCGTTATTTTAATAAATCAGCCGTCTTTTATATTACCATTTCCAGTTTTCTTGCCTATTTTCTTGTATTTGCCTTTGTTTTATATCCAAACAGCGAAAAATTGCACTTACACACATTAGGGAACTGGTTGTCTACTGTTTTACCAGAAGGATTTCAAGGCTTAATAGCTTTAATACGCAACTGGATTTTTACCTCTTTTTATATAGTTTCAGAGCTTTGGGCTACTTTATTATTGGCAGTAATCTACTGGGGCTTTGTAAATGATGTAACATGTGTAGGTGAAGCAAAGAGAACATATGGAATTTTAAATATAGGTTCAAATATAGCCCCCATCTTAGGAGGATCTTTAGCTTTAATTTTTAGTAAACCCTTTGCTTTTTCTTTTTTGCCTACGAAGGAAAATCCTTGGAGCCAAACAATCTATCAGCTTATTTTATTAATCGTGGCTTTAGGAATTGCTTGCATGGGCATTTATGCTTGGATTAATCGCTATGTATTAACCGATAAAGAAAGAAACGAGCCTTGTTTGATCAAGCAAGAAATCAAAGAGCAACTTTCCATTAGAGAGAGTGTAAAATACATTCTTTGCTCTAGGTATTTGGTTCCTCTTGCTATCATTGTTTTAGGCTATAACATTAGCATTAACCTCACAGATGTCTTATGGAAGTCTCAATTAGCAACTTTATTTAGCGACCCTAATGTCATGCTTGAGCATATGAATAAAATAACTGTCGGAATCGGTATATTAGCTACCTGTGGGGCTTTATTTTTTTCTGTTTTAATTACAAGACTTGGTTGGACTTTTACAGCAGTTATCACGCCAATGATCATGACGCTAACCGCTGTTGGTTTTTTTACTTTTATGTTTTGCGCTGATTCATTGGCAGCTTTTTCAGCAGCTGTTTTTGGGTTAGCTCCTTTTGCGATGGCAGTGTACTGCGGATCTTTGCAAAATTGTTTAAGCAAAGCTTGCAAATATTCGGTATTTGACGCTTCTAAAGAAGTAGCTTTTTTACCTCTTAACAGCGAATCTAAACTCAAAGGCAAAGCTGCAATTGATGGTCTAGGTTCAAGTTTAGGCAAGTCTGGTTCTTCATTAGTCTATCAGGTATTTATTATTTTGATGGGAAGTGTGGCTCTTTCGGCTCCTTTTGTAGCTGGCATTTTATTTCTTATTTTAGTCGCTTGGATCCCATCTGCTTTTTACTTAGGCAAACAGTTTAAACAAATGACCGCAGTCGATGAGCCCATTAATATGCAGGGCCTGCCAGAACTCTAATCTATAAGTTAAGCCTTATCAATCTCTTTTATATAAAACTTGCAAAAAATAAGTGAAACATGCATTAAATGTTTTAAGTTTAACTACAAAGCGAGTTGTTCATAGTGAGCAAGCAAATCATTCTAATTACAGGAATAAGTGGAAGAATAGGCTCAAAGGTAGCTGAATATTTTTCTCAAGATTATCAAATTATTGGTTTTGATATTACTCCACCTGTAAATCCGAAGATAGATTTTATTAAAGTAGATATTTCTTCTGATGAAAATGTGCTCAAGGGACTTGAACTATTAAAAAAAAATTATGGAGATGAAATAGCCTCGGTTATTCATCTTGCTGCTTATTATAGTTTTGCAGAACCAGAGAGCAAGAAATACGATCAAATTACCGTAAAAGGCACTCAAAGATTTCTAAAAGGTTTAGCCCATTTCCAATTGGAGCAATTTATCTTTTCTTCAACAATGTTGATATACAAACCAACTCAGCCAGGAATTAAAATAACAGAAGATTCAGCTATAGCTCCTTCTTGGGGATATCCACGCTCTAAAACACAAACAGAGCATCTCATTCATGAATTGAGAAAAGGATTTAGTAGTGTTAATTTACGCATTGCAGGTGTTTACGATGATAAATGCCATTCTATCCCCTTATCCAATCAAATGCAGAGGATTTTTGAAAACCAATTAGAATCTCATCTTTTTTCTGGTGATATTCATTGTGGATCTAGCTTTGTACATATGAATGATTTAGTAGAAGCTATCGGCTTATGTGTAAAAAAACGTAAAGAGCTCCCAGAAGAAATCAATCTGCTAATTGGAGAAGCTAAAACTTTTAGTTATGATGAACTGCAGAAAAAAATGGCTTATTCACTGTATAAAAAAGAATGGAAAACCTGGCGAGTTCCAAAACCAATTGCCAAAATAGGTGCTTGGTTTCAAGACCATCTGCCGTTTATGAAACCTTCTTTTATCAAACCTTGGATGATTCAAATTGCAGATGATCATTATGAATTAGACATCTCAAAAGCAAAAAGGCATCTAGGTTGGGATCCAAAGAAGCGCGTGGATGAAACCATTTTGCAATGGGCTGAAGAATTAAAAAAAGATCCGGTAGCTTGGTATACGGAAAATGGATTGAATATACCCAATTCTCTAAAGAAAAAGGCACAATGAAAAAATTATTTTGTTTCCTTAGTATGGCTTTAGGAATTTGGTTATTTGCTAATCCTTTAACCTTTTTTTATCAAGATGACCTACTAATGTATAACGATCTTGGCACAGGATTGCTTATTACATTATTTGCTATAAGTTTTTTCTATACTAAAAAAAAAAGATTTGCATGGGGTGTAGCAGGGCTTGGTATCTGGCTAAAATTAGCTCCTCTTGTATTTTGGGCTCCTCAGTCCCTTATTTATTTAAATGATACACTAATGGGGTCTTTAGCTGTTGTTTTTGGTTTTCAATTAGCAATGCCTGAGATTTCTTTTGAAAATACAAGCTTTTATCCTAAAGGGTGGTCTTTTAATCCTTCTTCTTGGACTGCACGAGTCTTAACTATTGCTTTAGCGCTTATGTGTTGGTTATTTTCGCGATACATGGCAGCTTATCAATTAGGGTACATTGCTGATGTTTGGGATCCCTTTTTTCTAGATGGAACAAGTAAAGTACTCAATTCCGATGTTTCCCATGCATTTCCTATTTCTGATGCCGGCTTAGGAGCTTTTGGATATACTTTAGAGTTTTTACTTGGATGGCAAGGTGGTAGTAAAAGATGGGCAAAAAACCCCTGGCTTGTTTGTCTTTTTAGTTTCCTTGTCGTTCCTGTAAGTATTATTAGCGTTTTGTTAATTATTTTACAGCCGGTGGTTGTCGGTGCATGGTGTAGTTTATGTTTAGCTACAGCTTTTTTTATGTCTATTATGATTTTATTTACAGCTCCAGAGTTAGTAGCCACTCTTTTGCTTTTAAAAGAAGCAAAACACAATCGCTGCTTTTGGCAAACCTTTTGGCATGGAATACATGTAGAGGAAAAAAAATCCAAATTTTTCAAGCAGTCTTTTGGAATAACATTGCCTTGGAATCTGCTTTTATTAATTGTATTGGGTGTCTGGTTAATTATTAGTGCTTATTATATAAATAGTAGTTTTTTAGTTAATATTAATTTCATATTAGGTCCTTTAATTGCCTTTATTTCTTTGATTTCCTGCGCAGAAGTATTTCGGGTCTTGCGCTTTTTGAATCTGCTATTTGGAGCTATCTTACTTGTCACGGTTTGGTTCTACCTCGAAATCTCGTTGTTACTTATTTTCCATAACCTTCTTTTAGGGGCTTTGATTTGCTTCTTATCTTTCCCAAAAGGAAAAGTTCTTGAAAAATATGGCCCTTGGCAACGTCTAATTTTCTAAAGTTACAATTTTTTTTCTTTCTATGAAAAAGCAAAAAAAAGCGAGAAAAGGAATTGCGAAAAAAGGAGTATATTATGTATGTTGTTTACTTCCTTAGGCGCAAAGCGCAAAAGGAATAGAATCAACGAGATTGGTTCAAAAAATGTTTAACAGCAAAACAGAAGTGACGTGCAAGCAAAAAAGAGCTTGTGTAAATGGAATGAATAAAATCATTTTATTTGCCTGTTAATTTTTTAATATGAGCAAATTTTCAAGAAATATTTTTCTGAGAATTTGATCTTGGTTCAGATTGAATGCTGGCAGCGTGGATGAGGCATGCAAGTCGAACGAAACTAAAGGGCAACTTTTAGTTTAGTGGCGAAAGGGTTAGTAATACATGAATAACTTACCCTTTACCTGGGAATAACGACTGGAAACAGGCGCTAATACCGAATGAGGTACCGATAAAAAATTATTGGCTATCAAAGTGGGGGCCCTTGTAAAAAGGCCTTGCGGTAAAGGATAGGTTCATGGGATATCAGCTAGTTGGTGTGGTAAAAGCGCACCAAGGCAAAGACGTCTAGGCGGATTGAGAGATTGACCGCCAACATTGGGACTGAGACACTGCCCAAACTCCTACGGGAGGCTGCAGTCGAGAATCTTTCGCAATGGGCGAAAGCCTGACGAAGCGACGCTGCGTGAGTGATGAAGGCTTTCGGGTTGTAAAACTCTTTCGCGCAAGAGCAAAGTGTTTTAGTGAATAGCTAAGGCATGTGAGAGTACTGCGTAAAGAAGCACCGGCTAACTCCGTGCCAGCAGCTGCGGTAATACGGAGGGTGCAAGCATTAATCGGAATTATTGGGCGTAAAGGGCGCGTAGGCGGGATTAAAAGTCAGATGTGAAATTCCGAAGCTCAACTTCGGAGCCGCATTTGAAACTGCAATTCTTGAGGGATGGCGGAGGAAACGGAATTCCACGTGTAGCGGTGAAATGCGTAGATATGTGGAAGAACACCTGTGGCGAAAGCGGTTTCCTAGCTTTTACCTGACGCTGAGGCGCGAGAGCAAGGGGAGCAAACAGGATTAGATACCCTGGTAGTCCTTGCCGTAAACGATGTATACTTGATGTAGTTAGGCTCAACCCTGGCTGTGTCGTAGCTAACGCGATAAGTATACCGCCTGAGGAGTACGCTCGCAAGGGTGAAACTCAAAAGAATTGACGGGGGCCCGCACAAGCAGTGGAGCATGTGGTTTAATTCGATGCAACGCGAAGAACCTTACCCAGGCTCGAAATGCAAAGGACAGCAACAGAGATGATGCGTTCCGAAAGGATCTTTGTATAGGTGCTGCATGGCTGTCGTCAGCTCGTGCCGTGAGGTGTTGGGTTAAGTCCCGCAACGAGCGCAACCCTTATCATTAGTTGCCAACACGTAAAGGTGGGGACTCTAATGAGACTGCCTAGGTTAACTAGGAGGAAGGTGAGGATGACGTCAAGTCCGCATGGCCTTTATGTCTGGGGCTACACACGTGCTACAATGGTCGGTACAAAAGGCAGCAAGACCGTAAGGTGGAGCAAATCCCGAAAAGCCGATCTCAGTTCAGATTGTAGTCTGCAACTCGACTACATGAAGTTGGAATTGCTAGTAATGACGTGTCAGCAACAACGTCGTGAATACGTTCCCGGGCCTTGTACACACCGCCCGTCACATCATGGGAGTTGGTTTTACCCGAAGTCGCTGACTTAACCGCAAGGGAAGAGGCGCCTAAGGTAAGGCTGATGACTGGGATGAAGTCGTAACAAGGTAGCCCTACCGGAAGGTGGGGCTGGATCACCTCCTTTTAAGGACTAAAGTAGTTCTTTAAGGTTGAGACAAGCTCTGTTTTGTCCACGTCACTTCTTTTTTGCTGTTAAACCCTAGAACTTTAAACGGGGGTTTAGCTCAGCTGGTAGAGCATCTGATTTGCATTCAGAAGGTCAGGAGTTCGAACCTCCTAGCCTCCATTTGAGTCAAGCGGTTATAGCTCAGTTGGTTAGAGCGCGACACTGATAATGTCGAGGTCCCTAGTTCAAGTCTAGGTAACCGCACATTCTTCCTGTAAAGAAGAAATTAGCTATCTTGATAGAACTAAATTTAGTCAGAGAGAAATCTCAAATAAAGCGCAAAAGTAAAATAAGTGGAAAAGATTTCACTGATGTAAATTGGCGCTTGAGAATGAAAGAAAAATCAAAATTAGCAGCAAAAAAGTTTTGTAATCAAGCTGCTAAGAGCTGTTGGTGGATGCCTTGGCATCGAAAGGCGAAGAAGGACGTGTAACCTGCGAAAAGCTTCGGGGAGTCGGAAAAGGCGTAGAACCGAAGGTATCCGAATGGGGGAACCCGATAGAGAAGCCCTCTATCATCTTTAAATGAATACATAGTTTAAAGAAGCAAGACCTGCTGAAGTGACACATCTCAGTAAGCAGAGGAAAAGAAATCTAGAAGAGATTCCCATAGTAGCGGCGAGCGAAGTGGGAAGAGCCCAAACCAGGGATTAATTCCTGGGGTTGTAGGGCCTATTATAAAGCGAAGTTTAATCTAGCAAAATGGCATGGAAAGGCCAATGAAACAGGGTGAGAGTCCCGTATGCGAAAGATAAGATAAGCGAAATAGGAACCTGAGTAGGACCGGGCACGGGAAATCCGGTCTGAAACTGGGGGGACCACCCTCCAAGGCTAAATACTAAAACGATGACCGATAGTGAACAAGTACCGCGAGGGAAAGGTGAAAAGAACCCCTGTTAGGGGAGTGAAATAGAAACTGAAACCAGCAGCTTACAAACGGTCGAAGGCCTATGCACCGTAAGGTGAATGGCTGACGGCGTGCCTTTTGCATGATGAGCCAGCGAGTTAAGCTACATGGCGAGGTTAAAGAACAAACGTTCTGGAGCCGAAGCGAAAGCGAGTGTGAATAGCGCGTATAGTCGTGTGGCTTAGACACGAAACCAAGTGATCTATCCATGACCAGGATGAAGTTCGGGTAAAACCGATTGGAGGTCCGAACCAGTGTCTGTTGAAAAAGACTTGGATGAGTTGTGGATAGGGGTGAAAGGCCAATCAAACTTGGAGATATCTTGTTCTCTTCGAAATAACTTTAGGGTTAACCTCGGAAAAGCCGACTCGGGGGTAGAGCACTGAATCCACAAGGGAGGCTACCGCCTTACCGAAGGGAATCAAACTCCGAATACCGAGAAGGAAGCCGGGAGATAGACTATGTGGGATAAGCTACATAGTCAAAAGGGGAACAGCCCAGATCGCCGATTAAGGCCCCAAATTCTATGCTAAGTGAGTAAGGAAGTGAAGTTTCAAAGACAGTTGGGATGTTGGCTTAGAGGCAGCCATCATTTAAAGAGTGCGTAACAGCTCACCAATCGAGAAACTTTGCGCCGATAATAGACGGGACTAAAGCATAGAGCCGAAATCGCGGGTGTATCGATAAGATACGCGGTAGGAGAGCGTAGTATGTGCAGAGAAGATATACCGTGAGGAGTGTTGGAGCGCATACTAGTGAAGATGCATGGCATGAGTAAACGATAAAAGAGGTGAAAATCCTCTTCGCCGAAAACCTAAGGTTTCCAGGGTAAAGTTCGTCTTCCCTGGGTTAGCCGGTCCCTAAGCTAAGGCTGAAAAGCGTAGGCGATGGGAAGCAGGTTAAATATTCCTGCGCCGCTAAAGAGCAATGGTGATGAGATGACGGAGTAAGTTAAGCGTGCGGACGATTGGATGTCCGTGGAGCTGTGAAGAGGGTCTGAAGGAAAGCCCGCAGACAAAAATCTAGGCAGAGACTAAGGGGAACTGAAAAGGGAACCGATAACGTAGCGCGATGCTTCCAAGAAATAGTTTCTAACCGTAATTTAGCGACCGTACCAAAACCGACACAGGTGGGTGGGATGAATATTCTCAGGCGCGCGAGAGAACTCTCGTTAAGGAACTCTGCAAATTACCCTCGTAACTTCGGGAGAAGAGGGGCCAGGGTTCGTAATATTCTTCGCGAATAGAAGCGAAAACTGGTCGAAGAGAAATGGCCCAGGCGACTGTTTAACAAAAACACAGCACTATGCAAAGTCGTCTAAGACGACGTATATGGTGTGAAGCCTGCCCAATGCCAAAAGGTCAAAAGGAGATGTCAGTTGAGCAATCGACAAAGCATTGAATTAAAGCCCTGGTGAATGGCGGCCGTAACTATAACGGTCCTAAGGTAGCGAAATTCCTTGTCGGGTAAGTTCCGACCTGCACGAATGGCCTAACGATCTGGGCACTGTCTCAACGAGAGACTCGGTGAAATTGTAGTAGCGGTGAAGATGCCGTTTACCCGCAACAAGACGGAAAGACCCCGTGAACCTTTACTATACTCTGATATTGGCTTTTGACTTTTCATGTGTAGGATAACCGGAAGACATTGAAGTTTGCTCGTTAGGGCAAATGGAGTCGACCTTGAAATACCGGTCTTGAAAGGTTGAAAATCTAACAATATTCCGTGAAACCGGGAGTTGGACATTGTCAGACGGGTAGTTTGACTGGGGCGGTATCCTCCTAAAGAGTAACGGAGGAGTTCAAAGCTTCCCTCATCGTGGTTGGCAATCACGAATAGAGCGTAAAGGTATAAGGGAGGTTAACTGCGAGACCAACAAGTCGAGCAGATACGAAAGTAGGACTTAGTGATCCGGCGGTAGAAAGTGGAATCGCCGTCGCTTAACGGATAAAAGGTACTCCGGGGATAACAGGCTTATCGCCACCAAGAGTTCATATCGACGTGGCGGTTTGGCACCTCGATGTCGACTCATCGCATCCTGGGGCTGGAGAAGGTCCCAAGGGTTTGGCTGTTCGCCAATTAAAGCGGTACGCGAGTTGGGTTCAAAACGTCGTGAGACAGTTTGGTCCCTATCTGTTGTGGGCGTAGGATATTTGAGAAGAGCTGCTTCTAGTACGAGAGGACCGAAGTGGACGAACCAATGGTGTGCCGGTTGTACTGCCAAGTGCATAGCCGGGTAGCTATGTTCGGAAAGGATAAGCGTTGAAAGCATCTAAACGCCAAGCCTCCTTCAAGATAAGATATCCCAACGAGACCCCCTGAAGATGACAGGGTTGATAGGTTGGATGTGTAAGCATAGTAATGTGTTGAGCTAACCAATACTAATAGGTCCATTGGCTTGATTACTTTTTTTTCATCGTCACTATTTTCCTTAAAATAAGGAGAATACTGAAGATGCAGCTAAAAAAGCTGTTTTGGAAACTAACAAACTCAAGCGTCAATTTGCATTAGTGAGAGATCTGACAAAATTTAGTCTTGGTGGCAATAGAGAAGAGGAAATACCTGATCCCATCCCGAACTCAGAAGTCAAGGTCTTCATCGCCGATGGTACTATACTCAAGAGTATGGAAGAGTAGGTCGCCGCCAAGTTTTTTTTATCCACCCTAGTTAGCTAGATCTAACTAGGGTTTTTTTATGCCTAGAAATAATAAAGTTAATTAATACGCTTGTTAAAGAGTATCTTTTCAAGTTTGAAGTATTAGGCAGGCGATGAAAGAATCTCTATTGTGATTTTTAACAATAAACCTCTTTCATAATCATCAAGGTACTTTTGAAACAAAGCAAAAGAACGCTCTACAACCCATCTTTTGGGAATAACTGTAAAAGTATGAAGTGTATTTCTTTTGGCTATTTCTACTATACATCCTAATATCTCCTGCACACTCTTTGCAAATTTTTCTCCAGGATATCCTCCATCTGCTAAAACATTTTTTACACCGAACAAATGGTTTTTATGTAGTGAAAATGCTTCTATAGTAGTGCCAATTCAAACGGCTAGCTTAATGGGGTTCAAGTCAACGACTTGAAACTTGTCGTTAATCCTATATTTTTCTATGCGATTGAAATTGAATCGGAACCAATGTAGATCAACTATTCGTGGACGTGTTTTTTTGCATGTAGACTCAAGTATTAGATGGACTTTGCTAAATTGGTTACGAGAGATATCGCTTGGATAAGAGCGGGCCATAATTACTTCCAAAGGTTTTATGAAAACTATCATTATGCCTTACTGAAAAGATTTTAAACAGGCTCTAAGATCTCCAAGCCGCTATTTCTCTTGTGAAATAAAAGGCGTATATTTATAGCGTATTGTATAAAAAAACTTAATATCTGATAAGTTAAGCAAAAATATCAAAATAAGGATTAACATGTCAATAAATTCAATTAATACATTTACACAGAAAGCTCTTACAATTCCTTTAAAAATTGTTCAGTCAACAGGTTGGACTGCATTAGCTACTGCAACTCTTCCTTTTCTTACAATAAGTCATAAACCCTTTGTTTTTTTTACAAAAAAAATAGTAAAAGTTTGGAGTCAAAACACAACAGAAACTACAATTAAAGTGGATAAAGTTAATCCAAATGTAAGTTTATCTAAAAGTTCATGTGAAACCATTTTAAAGACATGGGTAGAAACAGCTCCAAGAGGTGAAGCTCGAATCACAGCTCAGGAAAAAATTCGAGCCTTTCTTGGGTTATCAGGATTTCAAAGAAAAGAGACTTTAGATTTAACAAATCTAAATTTAACCTCATTGCCTGACATTTTTAATAACCCTTGTTTTAATCAGTTAAAGCATCTGGACCTTAGCAGTAACCAACTTAGAACCCTACCTGCATCCTTTGGGGAGCTACAAGCGTTGACCAATCTGGACCTTAGCAGTAACCAACTTACAACTCTACCTAAATCCTTTGGGAATCTACAAGCGTTGACCCAGCTGTGCCTTAGCAGTAACCAACTTACAACCCTCCCTACATCCTTTGGGAATCTACAAGCGTTAACCCATTTGTACCTTTACAATAACCAACTTAGAACCCTACCTGCATCCTTTGGGAATCTACAAGCATTGACCAATCTGGACCTTAGCAGTAACCCACTTACAGCCCTCCCTACATCCTTTGGGAATCTACAAGCGTTGACCCATTTGTACCTTTACAATAACCCACTTACAACCCTACCTGCATCCTTTGGGAATCTACAAGCGTTGACCTGTCTGGACCTTGAACGCAATGCAAATTTATCTGGAATTCCTATGAGCATACTAGAGCTTTCTTCTCAATGTATCATTGACTTAACAGAATGTAATTTATCCATGGATATTCTAGAAAGATTAAGAGATATAACCCAGACTTCTAATTACTCAGGACCTCGGATAAACTATTCCATCGCTGATATTGCTGATACGGATTCAAATGAGGAAAAATCTATCGAAGAGTCTTTAAAGAGTTTGTATGCTATTATAGATAAAACTCCTACAAAGTTTGCTAAACTCAAAGAAACAACAGAATTGAGCTCTTGGCTACATCGATTATCTTATACCGCTGATTATAAAGCAGGTAGAGAGATGAAAAAAGCACTTGCTAAAAAAATTATAAGTTATCTAAACCAAGCTGATACAGATACAGAATTTCGCACGATTTTCTATCAGGTTATTCAAGATGCATCTGAGACTTGTGGAGATAGAGTAGCACTCTCTGTTCTGCATTTGAGTATTGCTTATCAACTGGCAACCATTGACTGTAAAGATATGAAGCAACTAGCCAATTTTTTGATTAAGGGACCTTGGACTATTGAAATGTTAGAGAGCATTGCTTACAATAAAATCCGTACCTTACCTTTTTTTGATGAGATTGAAGTCTATCTTGGGTATCTCATTAAACTTAAAAAAGACTTAGATCTTCCTATAGATGTACAAGAGATGCTCTATTTTAGATGCAGTGCATTACAAGAGAAAGATTTAAAAGAAGCTAAAGACTCTGTCTTAAAAAAACAACAAAACGAAAACGAGTGTTTGGAGTTTCTTATTAGTCATCCTAAGTGGAATGAAGCTCTTTCTGCTAATTACCGAGAAGAATATCAAGCTATCTTGGATGGAAGAGAAGAAGCTGCTGAACAAGAAGTTCCAGATTATATCAGTATTGAAAAAACATATAAGCAAGAATTAACAGCATTAACAAGAAAAGCTTTAGAGCCTGTTTAAAATCTTTTCAAAAGTAGAGCAATAAAAGCTAGAACCACCATATTCAGGCTTGTATGTAGTTTTCTTTCGCAATTTTTCCATCGATGCAGCCGGTTGTCACAAAATAGTAGTAGAACAGATTTGTTCCCAGGGAGGAGATTATGTTATTGCCCTTAAAGGCAATCAAGACCAATTACATGCAGAAGCTCATAACTTTTTTGAACAAGCACAGGACGTTATACCGTAAGAAGCTAGCTGTGATTATTGGCGGTCTGAAAAATGTAATCGAGGACGTAGTGAGATAAGAGAAGTATGGGCGACTGAGAAATTAGATTGGTTTAGCTGTGATTATTGGCGGTCTGAAAAATGTAATCGAGGACGTAGTGAGATAAGAGAAGTATGGGCGACTGAGAAATTAGATTGGTTACCTCAGCGTCAGATTTGGAAGAAGCTGCATAGCTTGATATGCGTAAAAGTACAGAAGAAATCGCAAGAGAGGAATAGCTGTGAAATTCGGTATTTTATTTCAAGTCTACCTGCTAACGCAGAACGTCTTGCAA
>NZ_JAAVTY010000022.1:0-16055 GCF_018642185.1 Candidatus Rhabdochlamydia sp. W815
ATTTTCCTAAAACACAAAGCTTTTTAGATACGACTTCCAAGGATATGGAAAGGGTGGAAACTTATACTAAATAACAGACCTAGAAAGGCTCTCAACTTCAAAACTCCACTAGAAGTGTTTAGGAGATTATCTACAAACATGCTATGCTCGGGTGCACAATAGATGTTTTTTCAAGTATTTATATGTTCTTTTTTGTGCACTTCGAGGTTGAAAGGGCCTTAGTTAAAATGAATCTTCTTAAAAATTTAAGCTTATAGATGATTATGAAAAAAATTGTTTTAAAATTTGGAGGGGCTGCTTTAGCCGATTTGGGATCTTTTTATCGTATTAGTAAAATGATAAAAGCCAAACTAAGCTCTCACTCTGTTTGCGTTGTAGTGAGCGCAATGCAAGGCGTGACCGATCAACTCCTTCAAGTGGCTAAGAAAATAGATTCCAGACCCCCTTTAAGAGAGCTAGATATGCTTGTTTCTACAGGGGAGGTCTTTAGCATGACTCTTCTAGCAATGGCTCTTCATAAAGAAGGGATAGAGGCTATTAGCCTAACGGGAGAACAGGCTGGTATTATTACTTCCTCATGCCATGTAAATGCAAAGATTATCTATGTGAATAAAGAGCGATTATCCAAGGAATTAGAATCTGGCAAAGTGGTGATCGTAGCTGGTTTTCAAGGAATTAGTAAAAATAAAGAGATTACAACTTTAGGTAGGGGTGGTTCTGATATAACAGCTGTTGCGCTTGCCATTGCACTTTCTTGTAAGATGGTTCAATTCTATAAAGATGTAGAGGGAATTTATTCCATGGACCCAAAAACTTATCCTGAAGCAGAACTGTTAAAAAATATTTCCTATGAGAAAGCATTAGAATTAGCAGAAAATCAAAGTAAAATTTTACACCCTCGCTGCATTATCTTAGCTGCAGCTCATCAAATTAGCCTACAAGTAAGCTCTTTCCTTCATCCAAATTCAACAGGAACTACCATTAGTAATTTGAACTGTGCAAAAAAACCGAATTTTTTGTATGAATGGGAGCATCTAAGAATTTAAGAGGTGCTATGCAAAATCTTCTGAAAATCCCGTCAAATATTTTTGATATAGTTACGATTCTTAATCAAAGTACGAAAGATGACCACCTATTCTACTGTGGTAAATTACAAGATGCATTGATGAAATGTATTGCCTTTGAAGAAATAGAGAAAGGCAATCTATTTAGCGATTTTGTACAGAAATTACCACTCATTCAGACTTCTTTTAAAGAAAAAGACTCTTATTTTCTTAAGATTTCATTACTCTGTAAAAAAATAGGAAATCCTGCCAAATTTTTTTATGAAATCATAGATCGATGGTTACTTCCAGGAAAAAAACCCCATATTTGCTCTTTTTTTAGTTGTGATTTTGTGTTTTCTTATTCTGGTTCAGATCCTTTTTGTCTATCTGAAATGGTAATTTCAGCCAATGATGGGATAGAATTGAAAAAAATGCATAATAACTTCTTGTTTTTACAGAATGAAATTCGCTTAGGTTCAACTTCTGTCTACCAGGCAAGTTGTATTTTAGAAAATAAAGGATTATCCGCAGATCAGAAAAATTTATTCATTCAAGAAAGAATTTCCTTACTGATTCAAAAAAGACCGCAAGATTTTGATTATGATATCTTTCACCAAATGCAACATTTTTTATTTAATACAAGACAAGAATTTAAAGCGTATCGCGATTGTACGCATATGGCTCGGATTATATCGGTATTTTATGTATTGAAGCGTGCATTGGTTAGTCAAACAGAAAACTGCTCGGCGGAGAGATTGATTAAAATCAAATTGCGTAAAACTTGGTTGCAAATGCCTTTAGGTTTTGAAAAGGTTTTAGGAGTATTTATCGCTATTCATTTTCTGAACGATGACGAACAGTTCGAACAAGTTCATTGTATGAGAATGATCGAAAGCTGTTTTCCTGATTTTCATTATATCGAAGGGTCTTATTTCTCTTATGAAGAAGGTCAAGTTCATTTAATTTATCTAGAATTGGAAAAAAAAGATAAATCAGAAATTTCTTCACAAGAGCTAAAAAAACTTAATGAGAAACTCATGGATGAAGTAGAAAACGGTATCCATAGTTTAATGCACCCTCTATTTATCCCGCGTAATGAAGAAGAGGTGATGCGTAATATGATTCTTTTATCCAAACAATTGCGTTATTTTCGGGATATCCCTCAGGTTATTATTAATTTTGATGAGCAATTAGAAGCAGATCTTTTATTTACAGTAATCCTTGTGCGTGTTCGTCAAATATTGGATCCATCTATACAGCAGCTATTTAGTCATTCTTCTCTTGTTTTTATTCCTGATCGAATTAAACAGGTGGGGATGCTAAGAAAGAAATACCCAAAAGAAGCTTCGGTCTTTCGTCTGCGGATTGCTTCTCGTTCTTTTATACGATCCGATCATCGAGTCGACTTATTTCAAGCGCGTCAATTTGTAGCAAAAGAGTTAGAAAAAGTGATTGGAGAGTTTAGAGATTTTAATGGAGGAATGATTACTAAACAACATGAGCGTTTTAGCGAATTAAAGAAAATGTGCTGTCGATTAAAAAAACAAGAAAACCTGCTGTTAGAATATTTTTTCCATTCTATCTACCCCAAAGAACTCAGTACAATTTTTGATCCTTTGCGTTTAAAGGAATTATTTTTTCTGTTTTTAGACCTCTTTGAGAAGAATAAAGATAAAAAAAACAATACGCGATTTATTTATCAGATGAAACCGGGTTCTTGTTTTTTTGTTTTATCTTATTTGGATCATTCGTTAAAATCTAAGGTTTTGGAAAAAGTTGCTCGATTACAAATTTCTTCTTCTCAGCTTATTGCGGTTTTATTTCGTGCTGCGGAATGGGATTATTTGTGTTATGGCTATTTAGAAGAAGATACACAAAAAAAAATACTATTTATAAATACTATCCAAGATGCTCTTGACTTCTAATTCTAAAAACTTAAAAAATTTTCTGCTTAAAACGAGTTTAATCTATGAAACGCTCTTTGATTCAAGTTGTCCCTTCGATTCTTTCCGCTGATTTTGGCAAATTGGCTTTGGAGGCTAAAAAAGTAGAAGAAGCTGGTGCAGATGCATTGCATATCGATATTATGGATGGACACTTTGTTTCTAACTTGAGTTTAGGGCCTAAAGCTGTTGCAGCAATAAATCGTGCAACAAATCTTTTTCTAGATGTGCATCTGATGATGTATAACTCTTACAATTACATAGAACAATTTGTAAAATCTGGCGCTGACCGAATTACCTTTCACTTTGAAGCAACAGAAAATGTGGAAGAGACTCTTCAATTGATTCGAGCGTGTGGAATAGAAGCCGGTTTAGCTTTTTGTCCAGAAACAAGTTCATCCATGATTGTGAAATTTTTAGATAAATGCGATTTGCTTCTTTTAATGACGGTAAACCCAGGGCATGGTGGGCAGAAATTTATACCTGAGATGCTAGAAAAGATTCAATTTGCGCGTGATATTTGCAATCAGATGAAGTTATATAAAGGGGGCAGATTTCTAAGTGAGCTGCAACAAGAAAAAGCGCCTGTGTTTCCTTTTGCCATCCAAGTAGATGGTGGGATAAACCATGAGACAGCTCGTCAGTGTGTAGAAGCAGGAGCGAATGTCTTAGTATCCGGAAGTTATATTTACAGTGCACCAAATATGGCCCAAGCAATTACTAGTTTGAAAACTCTTAAGTAGTTCTTATGAAAAAAGTAGTTATAATCGGTGGTGGAACGGGTAACTTTACCGTGTTAAGGGGATTAAAAGATTATCCTGTTAATTTAAGTGCTATTGTTTCTATGGCTGATGATGGGGGAAGCACGGGAATCTTGCGAGATGAACTAGGGGTGCTGCCTCCTGGAGATGTCAGACAGTGTTTAATCGCTCTTTCAAACTCTTCTAATATGATGCGCTCTTTAATGAATTATCGTTTTGAAAACGGGGGATTAGAAGGGCATAGCTTTGGAAATCTTCTTCTTTCTGCTCTAGAGAAGGTAACAGGTAGTTTTGAGAAAGCTGTGGAAGAAATGGGTAAAATTTTATTTATCAAAGGTAAGGTTATTCCTGTGACCACTCATCAGGTGCGTTTAAAAATGCTTTTAAGCAATCGGAAATTACTAGAAGGAGAAAGAGAAGTATATCTTTCTCATGAGATTGATCAAGGATATAAAAGCATTTATTTAGAACCTTTTCCTAAAGCAAACCCCTATGCAATTGATGAAATTATCAATGCCGATGTGATTGTTTTAGGCCCGGGGGGACTTCATACTTCTTTAATTCCTAATTTACTCGTCGAAGGACTAAGCGTAGCTCTTTGCGCTTCTACCGCAAAAAAAGTATTTGTGGTGAATTTAATGAATCGTAAAGGACAAACCACCGGATTTAAAGTTAGCAATTATTTAGAAGAAATCGTTCGTTTTATTGGAAAAGACATTTTTGATTATATTTTAGTTAATAATGAGCCCCCTCCTGAGGAATTAATAGAGGTCTATTCCGATGAGGGTCAAATTGTAGAAAATGATTTAAAAGATGATCGAATTATCGCTTCTCCTCTTTTAGGGGGACCAAAAGAAATTCCTAAAAAAGACTTGTTAAAAAGAAGCCTTATTCGCCACGATTCTAAAAAATTAGCACAAGAGTTGATAAAAATTGTTAATTATCTTTGATCTTGATGATACACTAGTTAAAACATCTGATTGTATTACACATGTATTGCTCGAACGTAGTTTGCGTGCAATGGTAAATAAAGGTTTTAAAGCACAGAACTTTTATCAGACACTTTTTCTTTTAAGAGAGCTTAATAAGCAAGCTTCAAATGCGGAAGAAGCTTTAAAAGAATTTATTGTCATTATGCGTGAAGATCTTGAATTTATCAATATCGGCAAGGAGCAACTCACTAATTTTACATTAGATATGCCTATTTTCCCCTTAGAATTAGCTGTTGAAACCCTGCATTTATTAAAGAGAAAAAAGCACAGTTTGTGTTTGGTAACAATAGGAAAAGATTCTTTACAAAGGCAAAAACTAGAAAAATCTGGTATTGATCCAATTCTTTTTAGTAAGATTGTTGTATCTGAAGATAGGAATAAAAAGCCTCATTACGAAAGGCTTTTAGCAGAATTTGACTATAGCCCAGAGCAAGTAATGGTTTGTGGGGATCGCATCTCTTTGGATCTTGAACCAGCGATACAATTAAACTGTAAAACAGTACATGTATTATGTGGTAGAGGCTTAAGCGCTAAAGAAAAAACATCTAAAGCTAAAATTACTTATCGCATTTCGAGTTTAGTAGAACTGGGCGACTTAAGAGAGTTGAGATAAATGATCTTAAACTAACATTTTCATTTTGAAAGTATGGAAAAAAATATGATAACAGGCAATCAAATTTCTCCCGGGATGATTCTCTTTATTGATGGTAAAATGTATAAAGTAGAGTCCTGTGTTAAGGTAACCGTTGCTAAAGATAATCCTTTTATGAAAACAATACTAAAAGATCTTTTGACAGAAGAGATGTCGGAGAAAAATTTTAAACTCAATCAAGTTGTAGCAGATGCTGCTCCCCTTGAGCGATCCCTAGAATACCTATATCTGGAAAAAGAAAATTATTTGTTCCTTGATATAGGAAATTTAGAACAGGTTTTAGTTCCCTCTCAGATTATTGGTGATAAAGTAAATTATTTAAAAGAAAGCACCTCTTTAAAAGCTGTATTCTATGGCGATACTGCTTTTTCTATTGAATTGCCTCAGTTCTTAGAACTTGTTGTGCTTAAAACAGAAGAAATGGAATCGGCATTAAAAATGACTAATTCTACAAAAATAGCTTTATTAGAAACCGGGGCTAAAATTGAAGTGCCTGTTTTTATCGAATCTGGAGATATTATAAAGATAGATACACAAACAAATGAATACATTCAGAGAGTTTAAGGAGGCATAAGAGTGGATCTTAAGGAAATTAAAGATTTGATGACTGCTATGCGAAAAACAGGCATCCAGAAACTGATCATTAAAAAAAAAGAAGGGGATGAGCTGCAGCTAGAAACGCAAGTTAGCTCCAATATATCGTCTGTTGGCTTCCCATCTACAGAGCAAAATAAAGAGCAGACTTTTTTCCATTCTCCTCCCATACATTCATCAGAAAATCATTCTCCTCTTGTAAAAGAAGAAAAACCAGGGCAACATATTACAGCTCCTCTAGTAGGTACGATTTATCACTCTGCTTCACCAGACGACGAGCCATTTGTCAAAGTAGGAGATATGGTCAAAGAGGATACAGTTCTCTGTATTATTGAAGCAATGAAGGTTATGAATGAGGTGAAAGCAGGAAGAAGCGGCAAGATTGCAGAAATTCTTGTAGAAAACGGACATCCCGTAGAATTTGGAACCAAAATGTTCCGCATTGTATAATCAATTTTCTTTTTAAGTGTGTGGAAAATGCAGAAAGTCTTAATCGCTAATCGAGGTGAAATTGCTGTACGAATTATTCAAGCATGTCATGACTTAGGTCTACAAACAGTTGCTGTATATTCTCAAGCAGATGCAGAAGCCCTGCATGTGCTACATGCAGATGAAGCAATCTGTATAGGAGAGCCTCCTCTTTTAAAATCTTATCTCAAAATACCCAATATTTTATCTGCATGTGAAGTAACAGGAGCAGATGCTATTCATCCAGGATATGGTTTCTTAAGTGAAAATGCGAATTTTGCCTCTATTTGTGAAAGCTGTGGAGTGAATTTTATCGGGCCTTCTGCTCAAACAATTGCTCTTTTAGGGGATAAAGCTGAGGCAAAAGCCACTGCAAAAAGCGTTAAGTGTCCTGTGATACCAGGCTCAAGAAGTGTGATTTCAGACGTAAAAGAGGCATTAAAAGAAGCTAAGCAAATAGGGTTTCCTATTTTTATTAAAGCATCTGCTGGCGGCGGTGGTAAGGGGATTCGTATAGCTCATACAGTTGAAGAATTTGTAAGACAGTTCTCTGCTGCAAAAACAGAAGCTGAAACCATCTTTAATAATGCAGATGTCTATCTAGAAAAAATGATTGTAAATCCTCGCCATATTGAGATACAGGTCTTAGGGGATAAATATGGAAATTATGTACATTTAGGAGAAAGAGACTGCACTGTTCAGAGAAGAAGGCAAAAATTAATTGAAGAAGCCCCTTCTCCTTTATTAAATCCTTCTTTGCGTAAAAAAATGGGAGAAGCCGCTATTGAAATTGTTGAATCTGCTCGTTATTATTCCGTGGGAACAGTGGAGTTTTTATTAGATGAGAATAAAAATTTCTACTTTATGGAAGTAAATACTCGCATTCAAGTAGAGCATACCATTACAGAAGAATTAACAGGTATCGACTTAGTCAAAGAGCAGATTAAAGTAGCAATGGGTGAAAAATTGAAAATCAAGCAAAAGGATATTTGTTTTGATGGACATGTCATTCAATGTCGAATTAATGCAGAGAACCCCGCAAATCATTTCACACCTTGCCCTGGAGTATTGGAATATTATATTCCTCCTGTAGGTCCTCATGTGCGTATAGATAGCGCTTGTTATTCTGGTTATCGAATCTCGTCCTATTACGATTCAATGATTGCTAAATTGATCGTAAAAGGGAAAGATCGCAATGAAGCCATTGCAGTTGCTAAAAGAGCTTTAAAAGAGTTTCATATTGGCGGGATAGATTCTACAATTGCTTTCCACTTGTTCATGTTAGAAGATAAGTGTTTTTTAAATAATGAGTATTTTATCAATTATATCGATCTGCTAATTACAGAAGGATGTAATTTCACTAAACCCAAAGAATAGATGTCTATACATTCCACCTTAGAATTAGATCTACTTATCTCCATGGATGAAATTCAGGATAAGATTGCTAAAATAGCGGTTCAATTAGAAGCTGATTACAAGGATCAAGAAATTGTGATTGTTATGATCATGAAAGGTGCTATTTGTTTGGTTGCTGATTTAATCAGGGCTATTTCTTTACCCTGTGTAGTGGAAAGCATTCAAGCTAGCAGTTACCATGGAAAAACCAGAGGAAATTTGCAAATAAAAGGACTAGAAGCTCTTGATCTATTAGCCAAGAATGTGCTTCTTGTCGATGATATTTTTGATTCTGGCAATACGCTTTTTCAGGTATATCAAGCGCTTGCTGAAAAAAAGCCCAAATCTTTAAAATCCTTAGTTCTACTTTCTAAAAATGTCTCTGATTTGGAGTATCGCCCTGATTACCTATTATTTTCTGTAGAAAATCGATTTGTAGTGGGTTATGGCTTAGATTACAAAGAATATTATCGTGGATTGAAAGGAATTTATCTTTTTAAAGAGACAGTTTCAAGGCTTCAATAAAAACCCTTAAATATTTCCTAGTAAATTGCTTATTAACTTGATTATAAAAATATATTTATTTTATAACTGTGATACCAAATTTATAGGAGATGGATTTATTGTGGATTTGATTACAAAGAACACTATCGAGGGTTAAAAGATGTTTATCTTTTAAAAGATTTACAAACAATTTCAAATTAAAAAAGGAAATCTACGTGAAAGGGATTATTCTTGCAGGAGGTAAAGGTACTAGACTCTATCCTATTACAATTGGTGTATGTAAGCAGCTTTTACCTGTATTTGATAAGCCGATGATCTATTACCCTTTAGCTATTCTCATGCTAGCTGGTATTAGAGAGGTTTTAATTATTTCCACATTAGAAGATACGCCACGTTTTCAACAGCTTTTTAAAGATGGTTCAGATTTAGGGATTTCTATTTCTTATGCACTGCAAGAAAAACCAGAGGGGATTGCTCAATCTTTTTTAATAGGAGAGTCTTTTATTAATCAAGAGAATGTAGCATTAATCTTAGGAGATAACATTTTTTATGGACATCAGCTCTTTCAATTACTAAAAGAATCTTCCTCTTTTATAGAAGGCGCTACTATTTTTGGCTACGAAGTAAAAGATCCTCATCGCTATGGAGTATTAGAATTTGATACAAACCAAGAAGTAGTTGATATTGTGGAAAAACCTCTTCATTCTAAGTCTAATTTTGCAGTTACAGGTCTTTATTATTATGATCATCAAGTAGTATCTATCGCTAAACAGTTAAAGCCATCTAAAAGAGGGGAATATGAAATTACCGATCTAAATAAGTTTTACTTAAGAAAAAAACAACTACAGGTCAAATTATTCGAACGTGGTTTTGCATGGTTAGATACTGGGACCCATGATGCGCTTCAACAAGCTTCTTTATATGTAAAAACAATCCAGGAAAGACAGGGGATTTATATTGCTTGTCTAGAAGAGATTGCCTATCAGATGGGTTTTATTGATCTAGATCAATTACAAAAAGTAGCAGCTCTTTATGCAGATACCGATTATGGCAGGTATTTAGATAAGCTTGTACAGAAAGAGGGTATAAAATTAGCTAGGATATAGATTTAAAACGAGAGCGCTTTTTATAAGGAGCATTGGTTTTTTTCCCGTATACAACTTCATGTAAATCTTCAATGGCCATAAAAGCACTAGGATCTTCTCTTAGGACAATTTCTTTTAATTCAGCAAGATCTAAACGCTCAACTATGACAAAAATAATCTCTTTAGCATCCCCTGAAAAACCCCCTTTGCCATGCATAATTGTTAGACCAAGGCC
Source organism: Candidatus Rhabdochlamydia sp. W815 (assembly GCF_018642185.1). Taxonomy (NCBI): domain Bacteria; kingdom Pseudomonadati; phylum Chlamydiota; class Chlamydiia; order Parachlamydiales; family Candidatus Rhabdochlamydiaceae; genus Candidatus Rhabdochlamydia; species Candidatus Rhabdochlamydia sp. W815. The sequence goes on from NZ_JAAVTY010000022.1 coordinate 9,676, forward strand.
TAACTCATTAATGATTGCATGGGAAAGTTCTTTAGATTTTGATGACATAATAAGCACAGATTTTATCTCATCAAGACCTACAATCACTAGGTCCATCATTTTGAAAGCAACAATATACGTCATTAAAGATTGCAAAGCAATGTGCCAATCTTTAAAAATCAATCCATAAGCGGCGAAGATAAACACGTTTACAAATAGAACAACCTGTCCCACTGTAAATCCTTTCTTACGATTAATAATAATCGCTAGAATTTCCGTACCATCTAGGCATCCTCCATGGCGAATAATAAGTCCAACTCCAACCCCTAAAATAGCACCACCAAATACAATAATTTCTAAAGAGTCCGCTATAAAAGCAGGGGATTGGCGTAAAATACTTAAAAAGCCTGCAAATAGTAATACCGCAACTAGCATGTGTATTACAAAAGATCTGCGAATGTATTTATAAGCGAGATAGATAAAAGGCAGGTTTAGAGCAATTAAAATGAAAGATAGGTAACCATCTCCATATAAACGGCCAAAGATTAGAGCAATACCTACAATTCCACCATCGATTAACTGATTAGGAATCAGAAATATTCTTACGGAAACCGCAGCTAAAAACGCCCCTACGGCTATCCAAAGAAAGCTGAGTATGTGATGCTTGGTAATTTTAAAAGAAGATTTGCTCATGGTGTCTACAGAATTTTTTGCTTTAAAATACGATTTAAGCAAGATTTATAACCACTAGTATTTTACAAACGCGAGAGACGGGACTTGAACCCGCAACCTCCGCCGTGACAGGGCGGCGCTCTAACCAGTTGAGCTACTCCCGCAAACGCGGTAGGTTTTGGGCGCAACAGGACTCGAACCTATGACCGCCTGTGTGTAAGACAGGAGCTCTACCAACTGAGCTATGCGCCCCAAACAGTAAAGTACGTAGTTTAAACACATAAGGGTTTTTTTGCAAGAAATTTCAAATAAAAAACCTAAAGCATTTGCGATTTCGAGAGATTCGTTTTACATTCAACGTATATTGACAAATTCATAGATCAATTTTAGTATGGCGTAACACTTTTATGAGAATTTAAGAGTTGTATATGAAAAAATTATTTATCATCTTTCTTGTCTTGTTGGGATGTAATCCTAGTTCCTATGAAGATTTTCAACTTGAAGGGGATGCGCATTTTCGAAAAATGCTTAATACACTGAAATGTATTCAGGATCGTCAGCAATTGTTGCAAGCTCAACCTATTTTAAGGCAACATTTTGAAGATTTAGTTGATTTAATGATAGCGGCTCGTAAATTTCAGCAAAATAGTTTAGAATCCAAAGAATTTTACCCTTCTTTTTATAGTATCGCTTTAAAAGAGGAATTAAAAAGACTTTATGAAATAGAAGGTGGAAGAGAAATTGTAGAAAGAGCGCAGAAGCAGGCATTTCTGCGTTTAGGTACATTGGAAAGACAAATTGCAAAAAAACAAGTTAAAGCTCGGTGAGAGTTGATTTAGAATTCACAAAATGCTCAAAAGGTTGTTTTCTTTCTAACAATAATGCTTTATCTGTTAAGTGATTTACATGAATAGGAACAGCTGTGACATATCCTTTTTCTAGTAAATACACATCGCTTCCTTCCTCTTCTTCATGTGTGCTCCATTTGCCTCCTAACCAGTAATATTCATGCCCTTCCGGGTGGAGTCTTTGTTCTGGAGCTTCCATCCAATAACCCATTCCTTGATGAGCTAATTTTATACCTTGAATTTTTTCTGCATTTGGAAAATTTACATTCAGTAAAGTTCCTTTAGGCAGCGGTTGGGCTAAGCATTGTAAAGCAATAGGCTGCACAAATTCTTTAAACTGTTCGTAATTGGGATTTTTATAATTGACGGAGGAAAAAGCAATTCCAGGGACATTTTTCATCGTCCCTTCAATAACAGCACCAACTGTACCGCTATAGAGAACAGTTCTTCCTGCATTAGAGCCTCGATTGATTCCAGATAGAATGAGATCAGGTGTTTGATCTAAAATAGCGTGTAGTCCTAAACGCACACAATCCGCAGGAGTGCCCGTTACTTTCCATGCAGCCGGGTTGTTTGGCCAAAGAACGGATTGAATTTGTAAAGGGTTTCTTAAAGAGATACCAGCTCCTACGCCAGATTGTTCTGACGCAGGGGCTATGATAACAACTTCTGCAAAACTGCAAACAGCTTGATATAAGGCAAAAAGTCCTGGGGCTTCAATCCCATCATCATTTGTGATTAGAATGTAAGGTTTTTTTTGCATTTATATCTCCTGTAGGGTTGATGGAGGAATTTTATTTTCAGCTAATTTAGAGACTGCATAAATAGCAATTAATCCCACAAAAAAACCGGGGATCATGGATGGTATTTTAGCGTTGAAATAAGGCCAAATCGCTGCTGTAATGCCACCAGTTAAAATTCCTGCCCAAGCTCCATATTTATTTACTCTTTTCCAGTATAAACATAATAGAATTAAAGGTCCAAAGGAACAGCCTAAACCAGACCACGCATACATTACAAGTGAATAGATAGTACTATTTTTTGCATAAGCAATAAAAAAAGCAAGGAATGCGACCATAAGAATTCCTATTCGTGCAACTATCAATCTCTCTTTGGATGAGGCTGTTTTACGGATTAAGCGTTTATAAAAATCTTCTGAAATATTAGAAGAAAGAACTAATAACTGGGCGCTCATTGCGTTAATTGTAGCAGCTAATACACCGCATAAAATAAAGCCTACAAGAAAAGGAGCAACAGAATCTCTTACCATTAAGACAAAAAGTTGTTGAGAATCTTCTAAACCTTGTTGGAAATACAAAATACCAACTAGGCCAACTAAAGTAGAGGCGCTAATAGAAAGAACCATCCAACTCATGCCAATATATTGAGATTTTTTCATTTCTTTTACATCTCTAATTCCCATGAATTTAGTGATGATATGAGGCTGGCCGAAATAACCCAATCCCCATCCAAATACCATATAGATAACCTCTAAAATAGAGTGGAAAGAGAAGTCGGGGATTAGAGATAAAGGTAAATTTTTTGCATGCATAACTTCAAGAAGACGATCCCATCCACCTAGCTTGTTCAGTAAAAAAAGGGGGGTGGCTATAATCACTATCATGAGAAAAATCCCTTGAAATAAATCAATCCAAGCAAGCGTTAAATAACCTCCTATAAATACATAAGGAATGACAATACAAATTCCAATACAAATCCCCCAAGAATAAGGAATTTGAAAGAGAACCTCTAAGAGAATACCAAGCCCGACTAGCCCAGCTGAGATGTAAATAGTATAAAAAACAATCGACATAGTAGCGGTAAATACGCGGATAAGTCCATAGGTGTCAGCTAATTTGCTTTCAAAAAAAGAAGATAAGGTTAGACTATTGTACTCTTCAGTTGCTGTTCGTAATTTAGGTGCAATCAATTGCCAATTTAAAAACATAAATAGCATCAAACCAATAGCTGCCCAAGCATTAAATAAACCAGCTGCAAAAATAGTTGCTGGATAGCCCATAAACAGCCAGCTGCTCATATCGCTAGCATGAGCTGCTAGTGCAGTTAGCCAGTAATTTAAAGACCTACTGCCGATGATAAAATCTGTGGCGGTTAGATGGCGTTTATAGGAGTAGATGGCAATACAAGTTAGTAAAACAAAATAACAAATAACAGCGTATAATTCAGATATATACATAGCCATAGATTAAAGCAGAAGTTAAGGTTTTTTTAAAGCTTTTTGAGAACCGGAAATACGGGAGACTGTTGCTAAATTATCAATCGCATTAGGAAATTTCTCCTGTAGGTCTTTTAAGATGCTTTTCACTGTTTTGCGCATAGATTTTTGACCTACTGGACATTGACAAACAACTCTGGAAAATTCATAAAATTTAGCAAACTGTACTAAGTTCTCTTCAGGCACGTAAATTAAAGGTCGAATAATAGTAATACCGTAATCATGCATAGGAACTTTAGGTAACATGGCAGCAAATTCTGCTTTATGCATAAGATTCATAAAAAGCGTTTCTACACTATCATCGCGATGATGACCAAAAGCAATAGTCGTTGCTTGGACGCTTTTTGCTGTTTCAAAAAGAATTTTTCTTCTATTGCGCGAGCAGGAATAGCATTGCAATGTATTTAGATCCTGATTTACATTCACAATGGTAAGAGGAACATCTAACTTTTCACAAATTCCTTTTAAAAAAGAGTTGCTCATTCCAGCTCCACAAGAAAAATCCCCACCAATATGAATAGCATGTAGTTGGACAGAAGGAAATCCTCTTCCTAAAATTGCTTTGAGTAAAAATAATAAACTTAGGCTATCTTTGCCTCCGCTTAAAGCGATTGCCAATTTATCAATCCCTTCTAATAGTTGATATTCGTATAAAGCCTTGCGACACAAGCTTTCTAGCTTATGCCCTAAACCAGTCCAAGGAGGAGTAGCTAATGGAATAGGTAAGTTTGTCATTTTTTACAGTCCTTTTTTGGAAACCATTATTTCACGATTGCCCTTTTTATGCGACTTAGGATATGCTAGTACCTGTTTTTGAGGTAAACATGAATAAGACAGGCCGAAATGATCCCTGCCCTTGTGGCTCAGGAAAAAAATTTAAAAAATGTTGTGAAAGCAAAGCAGAAACCAAATCATTAAATCCAGAGCGGGTTTCTCTGAAACAACCCCCAACATCATCTGGGAAAGTTTCCGCTTTTTTTCAAAGAGCTAGAAATGTTATGCCTTCTGAAAATAAAAAATCAGATAATTCTTGAGGGTAAAACAGCTCTTTGCTATAAATCCTTCATCTAATTGCTGGAGTAGCTCAACGGTAGAGCATCCGCCTTGTAAGCGGACGGTTGAGGGTTCGAGTCCTTTCTCCAGCATTGTTTTAGGGGGGTATCGCATAGCGGCAATTGCAAGAGACTGTAAATCTCTCAGTCTTTGACTTACGTTGGTTCGAGTCCAACTGCCCCCATTTCTTGAGCGCTTCTTTAATTTCCAATGAAATCATCTTTGTTTATTCTCTCGATATAATTTAGCATGCTTTGACGTGGCTGTCGCTCTTTGAGCAGAATCCCAAAGACAACTGTTCTTACTTTCTGCACTAGAGTTCTTTTGAAACCTAAATTTTAAGTTCATAGTTGTACAATCCTACCAAAAGACTGAAGCGTAATCCAAATCTTTTTCTCCTATTCCGACAGGTGACCGACCATTAAAAGCAATTTTTGACTAAATGGTCTCTGTATTATGTTTCATAATACCTCTTAGATTGCTTTTTTGCGGGCTATTCTTTTTATCTGCTCCTAAAAAATTGTCCTGTAAAGAGATATTTAGCAAGCTTTTATTCTATTAAAATCTTGAATTTTTCTAATACAACCTTTAATCTTTCTCTCTTTAAGCAAAATGGAAGTGCAATTTTATGAATACACTAGGAAGATTGATTTTATTAGGAGTTGTTTTTTTCAGTATGCTATCTTTTCTTCTTGTAAAAGTTCAAGCAGAACCAACTGAGGCTTCTTTAACTGTAAAAAACAGTTTTTGTCTAGATGATCAGTATTATGTTTGTTTAAACGACAATAGTCATTTTATATTAAATAAGGTTCTGATTCACACATCGGGTTGGTTTGGGTTTGGGGTAGATAAATATGGCAATCCTGCAGCCAGTTGGCTTATTGGCGATCCTGTATGTATACAGCGTACAGGGGATTATGAATGGCCATTTCAGATTTTTAATCTCTATACGGAGCAAAACGCTTTTGCTGCTTTAGTGAACTTTGAAGCTAAAAGCTATGAACGCATACAAGATAGACTGCAAGACTTATTAACTGTTTTAAAAGAAATACAAAACGATCTTTCTGTTATAATATGCGATATAAAAACCATTAGGCAAGAAAATATCTTGAAAAGACCCGCTTCTGCAAACTCATCATGAGCGATTGGCCCTTTCAAACTCGAAGTGCACAAAAAAGAACATATAAATACTTGAAAAAACATCTATTGTGCACCCGAGCATAGCATGTTTGTAGATAATCTCCTAAATACTTCTATTGGAGTTTCGAAGTTGAGAGCCTTTCTAGGTCTGTTATTTAGTATAAGTTTCCACTCTTTCTATATCCTTGGAAGTAGTATTTAAAAAGCTTTGTGTTTTAGGAAAATATTGCCTAACTAGTTCGTTTGTATGCTCATTTAAGCCTCTTTCCCAAGAATGGTATAGGGCGTTGCAAAGTAGAAGTCTGTCTCTAGCTCGAAACTAACCATATTGGTGATCTCTTATTCCAAAAGCTCTTTTAATCTAAGTCTTTTCAAGTTTGAAGTGCACAGAAGAATTAAAAAAAGAATAGGCAGGCGATGAAAGAATCTCTATTGTGATTTTTAACAATCAA
>NZ_JAAVTY010000023.1:0-15924 GCF_018642185.1 Candidatus Rhabdochlamydia sp. W815
TTTTAGATACGACTTCTAAGGATATAGAAAGGGTGGAAACTTTACTAAATAACAGACCTAGAAAGGCTCTCAACTTCGAAACTCCACTAGAAGTGTTTACGAGATTATCTACAAACATGCTATGCTCGGGTGCACAATAGATGTTTTTTCAAGTATTTATATGTTCTTTTTTGTGCACTTCAAGGTTGAAAGGGCCAATCTGGAGCTATGTTAATGGGTTTTGAAAGAGGTCTAATAAAAAAACCATGCATCCTAATGAAAATTTATAGTCAATTCAAGATAGGTTCATCTATAGTTTTTAAATCACAAATCTTGTAGTTTTAGTTGAAAATAAGCATAAGCTTTAACCGTTTGGTATTTAGAGGGTTTTATGAAAAGGGCTCTTATCCTGGGACTGGGAAAAAGCGGAAGGGCTGCTGCGGAATTACTTTTATTCCATAAAAAAAACGTATGTGCTTTTGATGATTACTTGGATCTTAAAGAAGCTCTTCGTTTAGAAGAGCTTGGCTTAAAGTGTATTCCCGATTTTGGAGCTATTTGTTGGGAGGAAATAGATCAATGCGTTATTTCACCGGGAGTTAATCCTAAACATGTAATCTATACAACTGCTAAAGATAGGGGTATTTCTATTGTCACAGAGGTAGGATTAGCCCTGCCTTTTATTTCAGCGCCTTTAATAGCGGTGACAGGAACCAATGGTAAAACTACTGTAACTCTAATGGTAGAACATATTCTAAAGGCAAGTGGAATTTATGCAAAAGCAATGGGGAATGTGGGCATGCCTCTTTGTTCTTATGTGCTTGCTCCTCGAAAAGCAGAGGTTCTTGTGGTTGAATTGAGCTCTTTTCAACTGGAAACTTTAGACTCTCCTGTATTTGATCAAGCGGTTGTTCTTAATATTACACCAGATCATTTAGATCGTTATTCTAATATGCAAGCTTATGCTAGAGCAAAGCTACGTCTACAAAATTGTATAAAAGAGAGAGGTTCTTTATTTGTACATGAGAAAGTGGTGGAGCGGTTTGGTTTTCTTTTGGAAAGAAACGAATATAAAACATTAGGTTTTTATCAAAAAGATCTTGAATATTTTTCATCGGTACTATATAGAGAATGTGCAGAGCATGAAAGGGAAAATGCATTAGCAGCTTGGGCTCTTTGTAAACCTTTTGGTATTTCCCACACACAATTTACGAAAGCTTTAACCACATTTTGTAGGCCTCCACACCGATTAGAATATATAGCTTCTATTGCTGGAGTTGATTACTATGATGATAGTAAAGGCACAAATATAGATGCGGTTATTTGTGCTGTACGCGCAATGAAAGGGGAAGTTATCCTGATTGCCGGAGGGGTTGATAAGGGAAGCTCATATGCAGTCTGGAAAAAACCTTTTTCAGGAAAAGTAAGACAAATTATAGCAATTGGCTTAGCAGCAAAAAAAATACAACAGGAACTGCATCCTTTTGTTCCCGTTATATGCGTTGACTCCATGCAAACAGCAGTAATTATGGCAAAAAAGCTTGCCAAGGAAAAAGAGAGCGTCTTACTTTCACCAGGATGTGCAAGTTTTGATATGTTTTGTGACTATGCTCATAGAGGAAAAGAATTTCAGTATCAAGTGCGCTTATTAAGAGATGGGGAGATTTAAGAGTTATGAGTCGTAAAGATACCATTATTATTGCTGTATTGGTTAATGCAGGTTTATTAATTATTTTATTTGCCAGCGCCCTAAAGCCACATATGCATAATACGTGCTATCAGCCAGAACCATTGAAGCCTATTGTAGATGGTTCTCCTAAAAAGGAAGTAGTTATTCAAAAAGGAGATGCTGTAGATCACGCTTTAGAACAATTTGCAAAGCAACGCTTAAATACTGTAGAACAACCTGTAGTCATCCAAAATCCTGTTATTGCAGGAGAACCTAGGCAAGTTGCTATTTTGGAAAATAAAACGGAAAAACTAGCTGGACAAGAGGTTACTATCAAAAAAGGGGATATGTTGGAAAAAATTGCTCGCCAACATCATACTACGGTTCATGAAATTATGCGACTAAATGGGTTGCAAACATCTCATTTGCGTATTGGCCAGATTCTGAAAATTCCTTCTAATCATACCGCAAGCCCTGTTTTGGAAGAGACAACCCAATACTATATTGTAAAAGAAGGAGATAATCCTTCGATTATTGCAAAGAAAAATAATATTAAGCTAGAAATTCTTTTGAATCTAAATGAGATGAGCGAGGAAAAAGCTCGAAAACTACGACCTGGGGATAAATTGCGTATTCGTTAATACACTAGTTTTCTTTCAAATTAAGAATTGCATAACTGAGTTTTTTTGAAAAAGCTGCTCTATCTTGCAAGAATAGGTTATTCTTTTTATAAAAATGTTTATATATTCAACTTCTTAATTTGAATGTAAACGAGTATAGCTTTTGTTTTCAAGGATCGATTTTTATGAATCGTTACGCCTTTATCATGCTCAGCTCTATTTCTGTGCTTTTTGTATTAGGCCTTGTTATGGTCTTTAATACAACCTCTGCACAAATTCTAGATCGTTTTTCAGACCGTAGCCTTTATTATGCATTAGTAAAACAACTTCTCTATGCAGCTATAAGCGCAATAGGCGTGATTGCTATTTGGTCGGTGGGATATCGATCTCTTTTGTCATTGAGTCCATTGCTACTTTTTTTAGGGGTTATAGGTTTAATTCTCGTTTTGGTATTTGGGCCTAAACTCAATGGAGCTCGTCGTTGGATTAGTCTGTTTGGAAATTCTTTACAGCCTTCAGAGTTTGTCAAGTATGTAATCCCTTTGTATTATATCTATGCGGTCACTAAACAAAAAAGCTCTTTGGATTGGCTGCAATTTTTACGCTTGCTAGGTGTTATTTGTATTCCTTTAGGCTTAATCTTAATTGAGCCCGATAATGGAACAGTGGCCATTATTCTCTCTGCTTTAATTGTTTTGTTCATCTTAAGCCAGATTAATTGGGTATACTGGGCACTGCCTTTAGCCATTATTTGCTGTATAGGTGCTGTGGTTGCTTCACAAATGCCTCATGTATCAGATCGATTAAAGATCTATTTACATCCAGAATACGATCTGAAAGGCAAGGGACATCAACCTTATCAAGCAAGAATTGCAGCGGGCTCTGGTAGGTTATTTGGCAGAGGAATCGGAGAGAGTTTACAAAAGCTAGAGTATCTTCCAGAGGCAAGATGTGATTATATTGCAGCCATTTTTGCAGAGGAGTGTGGTTTTATTGGGATGAGTATTCTGATTTTTCTGTATGCTATGGTAGCGTTTTGTGGTTTTGCTATTGCGTTGCAGGTAAAGGAAATCGGTGGGTTTTATCTTGTGGCAAGTTTTACCTTTCTGATTTGTTTTCAAGCTTTTTTAAACCTAGGCATAGTTTCAGGATTATTACCTAGCAAGGGCACGAATCTTCCTTTTTTTAGCCAAGGAGGGTCTTCTTTAATTGCAAATATGCTCGCACTAACCGTTATTATAAAAGTAGCAGAAGAATCTAAACAACAACTGAAAAATGATGATTAAAAAAAAAGTGATAATCGCTGCAGGAGGAACAGGTGGACACCTCTTGCCCGCACAAGAGATTGCTAAAAAGCTGCAAGAAAAAGAGATAGAAGTTCTCTTTGTTGGATCTGGGTTAAAAGAAAATCTATATTTTGACAGAAAGAGTTTTAAGTTTCATGAAATTTTGGCCAAAACACCTTTTCAGAAAGGATTAACCAGATGTTTAGGGGCGCTATATGCTTTACTCAAAGCAGTTGCTCAAAGTTATTTTTTTCTTAAAGGCTTTAAACCAGATCTTATCATCGGTTTTGGCAGTTTTCATGCCTTCCCTATTTTATGTGCAGCAAAATTGCAAAAAAGACCGTTCATGCTATTCGAATCGAATACAGTAGCAGGAAAAGTAACCAGGTTTTTTTCCTCTTTTGCTACTCATACCGCAATTCATCTACCTCTCGCAAAGAAAATCAAGGGGAATCTGATAGAAGTGGCTTGGCCTTTAAGAGTAAAAGAGTCTACTCTATCGCAAGTAAAGGCAAGAGAGCAACTTCAATTAGCTCCTCATCGCTTTACTCTTTTGATTTTTGGAGGTTCTCAAGGAGCATCTGCTATTAATCATTCTGTATTAAGTATTTGCAAGCACTTACTTGCTAAAGAGATACCTTTTCAGATCATCCATTTAGCTGGTAGATCAATATCTGTTGAAGTAGAGCAGTTCTGTAAAAGGCATAATATTCCCGCATCCATTAAAACCTTTGAGAAAAATATGAGCCAAGTCTTCTATGCGGCAGATTTAGCTCTTTGTAGATCAGGCGCTGCTACAATAGCTGAAATCATTCACTACCAAGTGCCTGCAATACTTGTTCCTTATCCTTATGCAACAGAGCAGCACCAAAGAGAAAATGCTTTGTTTCTGGAGCGTCTATCCGCAGCTTATGTAGTTAAAGAGGGAATCGACATGCAAAGAGTAATCTTAGAGTTTTTAGATACATTTTATAAAAATCCAGAATTAGGAGAGCAAATGCGTGTTTCTCTGCAAAATCTCAAGAGTGAAAAAAGAGAAATGAGCGATCTCATTATAGAGACTCTACATGTATAACAAACACTATTATTTCATTGGTATTGGTGGGATTGGAATGAGTGGTTTGGCGTTAATTGCTCTAGAAAAAGGCGCAATGGTTAGTGGAAGCGATACCGTGCACTCTTGCATTACAAGTGGGTTGCAAAAAAAAGGAGCTAAGATCTTTATTGGGCATAAAAAAGAGCAAATTCCTTTAGATGCTGCTGTTGTTTACAGCAGCGCTATTTCTTCTGATAACTCAGAGCTTATGTTTGCAAAATCGCATAAGCTTAGTATTTTGCATAGATCTGATCTACTCGCCTTAATTATGCAGCCTCAAGAAGCTTTATTAGTAACAGGAACTCATGGAAAGACCACAAGTTCTTCTCTTTTAGCTCATATCTTGCTTGAAAAAGAGATGCAGCCAAGTTTTGCAATAGGGGGATTTATCCGTGGTTTAAATGCTAATGCAGGCTATGGAAAAGGGCGTTATTTTATTGCAGAAGCAGATGAGAGCGATGGGTCTTTTTTAAAATATACCCCTTTCGGGGCAATTATCACAAATATCGATCGTGATCATCTTGATTACTGGCAAACAATGAATGGATTGGTTAGGGGATTCCAGAAGTTTATTGACTCAATTATCTCATGGGAGCATTTTTTTTGGCATGGGGATAACCCGTGGTTATCGGAGATTGTAACTAAAGGGTATAGTTATGGGTTTGATAAAAAAAATGCACTATTTATAGAAAGCCATCGTCAAGATAAATGGAGGAATATATTTACTATTTGTTTTGAAAATAAACGTTATAAAGAGATAGAAATACCCATAATAGGTAGGCATAATATACTCAATGCATCTGCAGTATTTGGTCTTTGCCTTAAATTAGGGATGATGGAAGAAAAAATCCGCAGTGCTTTTATGAGCTTTAAGGGGATAAATCGACGTCTAGAGTGTAAAGGAGAAGCAAAAGGGGTCATTTTTTATGATGATTATGCTCATCACCCTACGGAAGTCCTTACAACTTTAAGAGCTATAAAAAATGCAGTAGGATCAGCAAGGATTGTTTTGGCTTTTCAACCTCATCGTTATTCGCGTACCCTGGCTTGTTTAAATGAGTTTGGGGCTGCTTTTGAAGCTGCGGATATAGTGGTTATTACAGACATTTACACAGCTGGAGAGGCTCCTATTAAAGAGATCGATGAAGGGCTTTTATTACGCGAAATTAACAAGGAAATTAAGCGTCCTGCTTATTACTTCTCCCGTAGCAAATTATCTTGTCAGCTTGTAAAAATCCTACAAACAGGGGACTGTCTAATAACTATGGGGGCTGGAGACATCAGTAGCCTATCTTATGATATTATGGAAAATCTTTAGATGATATCTCGATTAAAACTCTCTATACGTTTACCTCTTTCTTATGCAATTGGTTGGATTATTGTTTCTACGCTTCTATGTACAGGAGGGTCTTTTGCTTATCTAAAGCAGTATTTAAAAAAAAAACACCAAAAAGCCTTTAGCTATGACAATCAAATCCACTCCATTATCCAAACAGGTCCCCAAAAAGAAGCTTTGAAAACAGAATATTTAGCGGAACTTTTGCAAATTTCTCGCGATGTTCCAACTAGTATAATTTTTTTTAATGAAGAGCTAGCTAAACAGCGGTTGCTTTCTTCTCCTTTAATCGCTCAGGCAGATGTAAAAGTATTAAAGCCTGCCACTCTTTACATAGATTATACGATTCGTCAACCAGTTGCATGGGTTGAGGACTACGAAAATGTGGTAATGGATAAAGCGGGTTACCCTTTTCCTTTCTATCCTTTTCTTTCTCCTAAAAACCTGCCGTATATCTACTTTGGGTTGTCTTCTTTTGGCAGGCGATCTACGGACCCTGATAAACCCGTTGTGAGATGGAAAGAAGCCATGACCGGTACTTATGTAAATCTGGTTTTTTCTTTGCTTCAACTGATTCATGAAGTGGGATTATCCAATGTGGTACGGATCGATCTCTCTCATGCATTTGCTTCTAGTTGTGGTAAAAGAGAGATTGTTCTAAAAGTGGATAATATCATCTTACAATGGCAAAATGGACTAGAACAACAAATGATTTTTCCTCACCTTCTTCGTTTAGGTACAAAAAATTATAAAGAACAACTTGTGAATTATTTGAATTTAAAGGAGGAATTGATTGAGCAAGAAAAAAAGAGGGTAGTATTACAGATAAACCAGCCCTTTTTACGTCTAAGAGAAAAAGTGATCGATCTGCGTTTATCAAAATTAGCTTTTGTACAAAGTGCGTCTTAAACCTCAGAACGATTACAGCTAGCGCTGTTTTGGTTCGCCTTCTGATCCAAGACGCGAGAAGGTTTAATTTGAGCTTATACTCTTTAATGAGTTCTGTTGGCAAGAGTTCAATTTTTTTTATCCTTTTGAAGGATATTTCTCTTTTATTTTTTAGTGATATCTTATTGAAGCTCAATTAGTATGTTAGCTAAGAATGTGTTTAACCAGATTTTTTCAAATAGTACCATTAGGGATGATTAAAATTATGAAAGAATTTATTGCTTATATTATTAAAAACATAGTTGACTCTCCTGAAGAGGTAAATGTTCAAGTGATTGATAATCAGAAAGAAACCACTGTTGAAGTGAGAGTTTCTGCTCATGATGTGGCTAAAGTAGTAGGTAGACAAGGACGCACGATTCGTTCTTTAAGGATTATTGCTGGCGCTATTGGTGCGCGTTTTAACTGTCGCGTGCGAGTAGAGGTTCTTTGATTTGATCTTAGAATTTAAGCGATTCTTTTGCATGCTTTCAAAAAAAAGAGGTGTGCTAACTTAAGAAAGTCGCAATATGAGTTACAAAGAGAGTAGATGTGGGCACTGTAGGTATTTGTGAAGATAAAGAACTCCAGCTTTTATTAACGCAGTTTCCCTTAGAGCAAACCCATAAATTGATTCCAAGGTCTCAAAAGAAAAAGGTAATTATTATTGCAGGGCCTACTGGAGTGGGTAAAACCGCATTATCTTTATTAATTGCTAAGGCAATTGGCGGTGAAATCATTTCAGCAGATTCTATGCAAGTTTATCGAGGGATGGATATTGGTACTGCTAAAGCCAGTTTAGAAGATAGAAGCGAAGTTATTCACCATTTGATTGATAGCCGATGTTTAGATGAAACATTTAATGTGGTAGAATTTTGTAAGGAAGCAAATTCAGCAATTAAAGAGATTCTGGATCGAGGAGCTGTTCCCATTATAGTCGGCGGAACCGGTTTTTACATCCATTCCTTAATCTATGGCCCTCCTAGTGGTCCTTCATCTAAACCGGACTTAAGGGCAAAACTAGAAATAGAGATGGATACCCTCGGTACAGAAGTGCTTTACGAACGTTTAAAAACATTGGATCCAGATTATGCAATGACTGTTACATCGAAAGATAGACAAAAAATTGTGCGTGCTTTAGAGATTATTTCTGTGACTAAAAATAAGGTATCAGCCCTGCTACCGGTTATTTCAGAATTATCAGAGACATATGATTTTCGCTGTTGGTTTTTATACATGCCAAAAGAGATCCTGTATCCTAGAATTGAAAAAAGATGCGATGAAATGCTGCAAAAGGGATTTGTTGAAGAGGTAAAGCAGCTAGAATTGCAAGGATTAAGCAAGAATCAAACCGCTTCCCAAGCAATTGGTTATCGTCAATGCTTAAGCTATTTACAATCATCTAAAACACAAGAAGATTTGCAGCAATTTATTACACTTTTTAAGCAATCTTCAAGAAGATATGCTAAAAGACAATTCACCTGGTTTCGTAAGGAGCCCTTATTTCGCTGGCTGAACCTTAACAAAGTTTCAGTAGAAATAGCGGCTGAAATAATCATTAGAGATTATGAACAAAGCTTTTAAATTTTTTACTTTTTTTATATACAAAAAAAAATACTAAATAAGCTATTTTGTTATTTTTTGCAAAATAAATTTGTTAATGACAGGTTCATCCTTCACCAAAAAACTAAGATGATTTAGTATTTTTCTGTTTATAACTTTAAAACCAATTTTTTCTGAAACAGAACACAACCATCAGTACAATGAATTCAGATCACGATATGAAAGGCGAATCCGGAAAGAACTTCAGCAATGAAAGTATTGCTGAACTTACTGCGAAGCAGAAACAAAGCGAAAAAGATAATTCTCAAGGAGACGTGTCTGATGCTTACCCAAACGATATGAATGAAAAAAATAGTACCCATTCATTAATAGAGTTTCTCGAGCAATTTCACGGTGAAATACATATTGAAAAAAAGATCCGATTAAGTCTGGAATTTATGCGTCAAACCTTATCTCAAGGAAGTTCTCCTCGCTTTAAGGATTTTTGGGAAGTTAGAAAAATTTGTCTTTCTTTATTCAAGGAAGATATGCCTATCTCAATTCGTGCTGATTTATGGAATTCTTATATTGAGCTTGCTTCAGAAGCAAAGCAATTAAAGGAAATTGTAGATCAGCAGTCAGCGTTTGCGGTTGAACAAATTGAATTAGCCATTCAAGCACTAGAAAAAGATGTAGCAGACATGAATGTAGTGCTTGAGCTGATTGCAGATGTTGTAATCTCTGAAGAATGTTTTTCTCTCCAAAAAAATAGAGAGCTTTATGCGACTATTCAACGCGAATTGCAATTATTAAATGCATTAGCTGTAAAAATTAACTCTTTGCGTAAAGAGCTTCTTAAAACAGAGATGCGCATTCGCATAAAAAATAAACTGCTAGAAAGGTTATCTTTATGTGGAAATCAAGTTTTTCCTAGGCGTAAAGAACTAATCAAGCAAATTTCTGAGCAATTTAGTCAAGATGTAGAGTGTTTTGTATATTCTCAATTCCGTGAAAAAGAGCTGACACAGATCCCGGGATATGTTTTAAGAAAAGAAATTAAATATTTACAGCAAATTGCTAAAGTTTTGACACTAAATACCCATGTTTTTACTGAAACGCGTGTTAAGTTAAGTACTTGTTGGGATGAGATCAAAAATTATGAAAAAGAAAGAAAAAAAGAAACCCAAGAGAAAAAACTGCTCTTTAAACAAGGGTTTGATCAAGTAGCAGAAAAAATCCAGGCATTTGTAGCTTCTGTTAATGAAGAAACATCGCTTCAAGAATGTGATCGACAAATCACGGAAATCCTGGCCTTCATAAAAACTGTTTTATTGGGACGAGAAGAAGTGCAAATGCTTAAAGAGCAATTATATAATGTAAAAAAGCCTATTTTAGAAAAAGCCCGTGAAGCAGAAAAAATACACACGCAAAAACTGCAAGAAAAAGAAAAAGAAAAAAAAGATCGTTTAGAAAAACTTAGCTGTGACTTGAAGAATTTGATACAACAAGCCAGTGAGTTAAGTCTTGAGCAAATAACTTTGCAGAATAAGGCTTTGGAAGAAACTTTTCAACAGAATCGGTGGAAACAATCTGAAAAGCAAATGTTAGAGAGGCTTTTTAAGCAGGTTAAAGATCTAATTAATGATAATAAAGAAAAAACCCTGATGTTGTTATCAGAAGATGATCAAAAAGCTCTTGCGCAATTACAGATTATTCTTTTTGAAAAGAAAAATAGGTGTAAGGAATTAAAAGACCAACTAGAGCAGTATCGTAAACTATTAGGAGGTTCTGGCCTTGACTTTGAAAAAACAATCATGTACAGAGAGCTAGTGGAAACCGATAAAAGTGTTTTGAAAAAAATTAACACTTCCATTCTTGATATAGAGAAAAAAATAAAAAAGATAGCGGAGATGGAGATTTGACAGAAGTCAATGCTTAATCTAAATAAGAACTGGATGCATTTAAGCGTATTTGATTTAGATTACACTTTAACAACCTGTAATTGCAGCTTGGCTTTTTGTCGCTATTTAATTAGACAAAACATGTTAAGCTATAATCATTTATTTTATGCTGTCTATTCTTATTTTCGTTACTATATACTGGAAAAAAATTTGCTTGAGTTACATCGAGCAGTTTTTTTTCAGACGTTATCCGGACGTCAGTTATCCCTATTAGAGCAAGCAGCTGATTTATTTGTTGAAGAATATTTTAATCAGCTGCTTTATTTACCATCTGTTGCTCATTTAAAGCTGGCTCAACACTTAGGGCATTATACTCTTCTTTTATCAAACTCTCCTGATTTTTTAGTTAAAAAGTTTGCTTTAAAGTTAGGGTTTCATGCTTGGAAAGCAACTGATTATGCAATTGATGCTGAAGGAAAACTATCCGCTGTTGGCTTTGTTCTAGCAGGCAAGCAGAAAGCTTTTTATATGTTAGAATTAGCTCAAAAGCTCTGTGTTGATCATAAAAATATCACAGCTTACTCGGATAGCCATTTAGATTTACCCTTTTTAGAAGCTGCAGGAACAGCAATTGGTGTCAATCCCGATCGGGTGCTTAAGAAGGTTGCTGATAAAAATGGATGGGCTATTCTTTGAGAAAGCAAAAAATTGGTTTATTTGGTGGCAGTTTTGATCCTTTTCATTTTGGCCATTTAAATCTGGTGATTAATTTGTTAGAATACGCTCATCTAGACCAGGTTTTCATTTGTCCTGCCAAAAGTACTGCTTTTAAAACCCCTGATGCTTCTATAGAACATCGCATTCACATGCTGCAGTTGGTGATTGAGAAGGTTCCCTCATTTGCTTTACTAGACTGGGAAATTCAAATGCAGGAACCTTATACGATAGATACGGTCGAGAGGTTAAAAAAAAGAGGGGAAATAGATCTTTTTCTTTTGTTGGGAGAAGATCTTTTACCCAACTTACATCTTTGGCATCGGATAGAAGAGCTTTTACATCTTGTGACTCCCTTAGTCGCTTCGCGGTTTGTCGCATCTCAACTAATCGATCTTAAGTTGTCTTCTCAAGCAAAGATCAAACTGGGAAAGGGATTTATAAAAATTCCTTTAATGGAAATTAGTGGTAGAATGACACGCCAGCGTTTACAACAAAGAAAATTTTGTAAACATCTTGTACCTGCAAAGATACTAGACTATATTCAATTAAATCACCTATACTCTTCAAAGCTATGAACACTCAAGAAATTCCTCCCTATCTTAATCAAATTGCTCAGATTATTTTTGATAAAAAGGGCAGCAATATTTTAGCGCTTGATATAAGAGGCATTAGCTCGCTTGCTGATTTTGTCATTATTGCAGAAGGCAATGTAGATAAACATGTAAGTGCTATTGCAAGCACTATTGTTGATGAACTGAAGAAAGCAGGTCTAAAGCCCTCTTATATAGAAGGCTTGCAGAACGGCGATTGGGCTATTATCGACTACTTAGATACCATGGTTCATATTTTTGAGCCTGGATTAAGGGAGAGATACCGTTTGGAGGATTTATGGAACAAGGGCTCTATTATAGATTTAAAAATAAATATTGAATCAGATAAGCAAGCTTAAAGTTCTCAAAAAAAATTTTTACTATCTTTTTAATAAATCTCTATTAATATAAGCTACCTCTTGTTTCTCAAGTTGCAGAAATTAACCTGTTTTGTATATCCTAACTGCTTATTTTATAGGGAGCTTTTTATGGCGAAAAAACGGGTTGTTGTGACAGGAATGGGTCTTGCGTCTTGTTTTGGCACAGATGTAAGGACATTTTATCAACAGCTTCTAGCAGGAAAGAGCGGGGTTATCCCTATTGAAGAATTTCCTTGTCAAGACTACCCCACTAGATTTTCTGCTAGCATTCGCAATTTTGAAGTGGGTGATTATTTAGATAAAAAACAAGCAAGACGGGTTGATCCTTTTATTCGCTATGCAATTGTAGCGGGAAAGAAGGCTCTCCAACAAGCACAGCTCTTAACACCTGAACTGTTATCAAAGCTGAATAAACAACGCTGCGGTGTGGTTGTAGGCTCTGGTATGGGTGGAATGCATATGTTTTATAATGGCACCCAAACCCTTATAAAAGAAGGTTTTAAACGTCTTACACCTTTTTTTGTTCCTTTCATTATTACCAATATGGCTGGTGCTTTACTGGGAATTGAATTGGGTTTTATGGGACCTAATTACTCCATTTCTACGGCTTGTGCCACAGCTAACTATTCTATTCATGCAGCAGCAGAGCATATTTTTCGTGGAGAGGCGGATCTTATGTTATGTGGGGGAACAGAGGCTCCCATTAATCCGATTGGAGTAGGTGGATTTGTGGCTTGTCATGCTTTATCAAAATACAATGAAGATCCTCAAAAAGCTTCTAGGCCTTGGGATAAGAAAAGAGATGGATTTGTTGTTGGAGAAGGAGCGGGGATTTTAGTTTTAGAGAGCTTAGAACATGCTTTGGCAAGAAATGCACCTATTTTATGTGAGTATCTAGGGGGAGCTATTAATTGTGATGCCTTTCATATGACATCTCCTCGGGAAGATGGATGGGGAGTTCAGTTGTGTATGAAACAGGCAATTAAAAATTCCGGTATATCAAAAGAGCGGATTAACTATATCAATGCACACGCAACGTCTACGCAAGTAGGAGATTTATGTGAGATACGGGGGATTAAACAAACTTTTGGATCACATGCTGCAAATATTAAAATAAATGCTACTAAATCAATGATTGGGCATTGTCTTGGTGCAGCAGGGGGAATTGAAGCGGTAGCTCTGATTGAGCAGATGCGTCAAGGAATGTTACATCCTACCATTAATTTGGAAGAGCCAGAAGAAGAAGTCCAAGATTTAGATATTGTTGTAAAAGCCACGCCCCATAAAGTGACTGCAGCGCTTAGTAATTCTTTCGGCTTTGGTGGGCATAATTCCAGTTTAATCTTTGCTCCTTATTATTAAACGATGATCACCTCTTATGGAATTATCCCTTTTCGCAAATTAAAAGGAAAATGGCAAGTATTGTTGATTCAACATCTAAATGGACAGCATTGGGGCTTCCCAAAAGGCAGAGCTGA
This sequence comes from Candidatus Rhabdochlamydia sp. W815, assembly GCF_018642185.1. Lineage (NCBI taxonomy): Bacteria > Pseudomonadati > Chlamydiota > Chlamydiia > Parachlamydiales > Candidatus Rhabdochlamydiaceae > Candidatus Rhabdochlamydia > Candidatus Rhabdochlamydia sp. W815. The sequence continues at coordinate 13,522 of NZ_JAAVTY010000023.1, forward strand.
AAAAACAGAAACAGCGCAAAAGACCGCTATTCGTGAATTAAAAGAAGAGACTGGTTTACGTGTTCGGCAACTTCTTTCTCTAAAGCCTTTTACAGAAAGCTATTCTCTTCAAGAGAAGAGCAAGATCGTTGGTTATTTTCCAGCTCTTGTAACAGGAGTCTTGGAATGTCAGCCAAATGAGATTGTGCAAGCAAGGTGGTTTGATTTAGATGAAGCGATGAAGCAAATCTCCTTTCCAGAATCGCAAAATGTTTTTAAGCAAGCAAGGAAGTATCTTGATGGATATATTACGTAAGTTGGTTTCATGGATAAAAAAGCCTACTCAAGAGAGTATCCAGGTGTTTGTGCGTTATTGTCACTATTCAAAAATAAGCGCACATAAAGAGAGATATCGCTCTTTTGACAGGGAGCTTTGCTTAGCTAATTTACTAGACACAATCGATGATCCTAAGATTGAAGTGACTTTTTTGCTCGATGCTTCTCACCCTTGCGAAACGCCGCACTTTATTCATAAGCAAAAAAGATTTCCTGTGATTGAAATGCAAGGGGGAACCGAAACAGCTTCCTTCTTATGGATGCTCGATTATGTAGCTTCGCAAAAGTTTTCCGATCGGACGATTATCTATTTTTTAGAAGATGATTATATCCACCGGCCTCATTGGTGTAGAATATTGCGAGAATCTTTTACTCTACCAGGGGTTGACTATGTCACTCTATATGATCATAAAGATAAATATTTCCTGCCTGAATACCAGAATTTATCTGCAAAAATTTTCCATACCAATTCCTGCCATTGGCGTACCACACCTTCTACTACCAATACCTATGCAATGAGGTATAAAACCTTAATCAGAGACATAGAGGTTCATAAGAGTTTCTCTTTGAATCGGAGCATTAGTGATGATCATGGTAAATTTCTTAAGCTAAATGAACAAGGGGCTGTTTTAATTTCAGCTATGCCTGGATGGGCAACTCATGCTGAACCTAAATACGCTTCCCCTTGCACTGATTGGGAGCTGGTTTTATCACATACTAAAAAGCCAAATTAGGAGGCTTCTATGAATACAATAAGCATACCGCTTGAAACAAAAAATTATGCACAAGAAGCACTTATTATATTGGGAATGAGTTTTTTAATTGCATTAGCTGCGCCTATTTCTATTCCCCTTCCTTTTACTCCCGTCCCCATCGTATTGCAGAATACTCTGATCCTAGCGCTTTCTGTGCTATTCGGGGCAAAAAGAACAATGTTGGCTGTAATAGGATTTTTATTGCAGGGAGCTTTAGGATTTCCTGTATTTGCAACTTGTGTAGGAGGATTCTCTCGTTTATTAGGCTCTAATGCTGGGTATCTCTTAGGATATATAATAGCTGCAGGAGTAGTGGGTTTTTTAAGTCGCTTTGCGTCTAAAAACAACCTCTTTTGGATCTTATCGATAGGAGATGGAATTATTTATCTATTTGGGGCTATTTGGCTTGCAGCTTTTATAGGATGGACACAAGCTATAACCTTAGGAGTTCTTCCTTTTCTATGTGGAGATGTTATTAAGCGCTTACTAGCTATTAAATGTATTCATTTTTTGCGTAAATAAGCGGCTGGTTTTTTCAGAGGCTTTATTAGCTTTAAGTTGGGAAAAATGCACTTTCCCTGCTGTAAAAGTACGGGGGATTTTTCTGGTAACTTTCCTAACTTTATCTCTTGTTTGCATAAGAGAAGAGCTTATTCCTCTATTGTAATCATTTGGTTTAGAAGGGTTTCTATGTCCTATTTTCATATAAACTCCGGATTTTAAGTGTGTAATCTTTAATTAACTTAATTTAGGAGTTTTTTTAAATGATTTTTTTTAATGAGAGATATAGTTATTTAAAATATTATTGATAAAGTTGTATATTTTTCTCCAACAAAATATATGGAGGTAGAGAAATGCCTAAACCTTATTCAATGGATCTAAGAAAACGAGTGCTTCAATACCTAGAAGAAAATAACGACAAAATGAAGGCCAGCCAGCTATTTCAAGTTGGGATTGCAACTGTCTACCGATGGGTAAAGCGTAAGAAACAAAGAGGAAACGTAGAACCTCTAAAAAAGAAAAGCACTTATAAGAAAATTGATGATCAGAGATTAATCGCTTATGTAGAAAAAAACCCCGATCATTTTTTATCAGAGATTGCAAAGCATTTTGGTTTGACTTTGCAAGCAATCTTTTACGCTTTGAAAAGACTCAAGATCACAAGAAAAAAAAGATTGCGTTTTATAAGGAAAGGAATGCGGAAGCAAGAGCGGAATATCTAAAAAAGATAGAAGCAATTTCTCCTGAAAAAAGGGTCTATTTGGATCAGAGCGGAATCAGTCAATATGTGCATAGGCAATATGCGAGGAGCGCGAGGGGAAAACAAATATTT
>NZ_JAAVTY010000024.1:0-15693 GCF_018642185.1 Candidatus Rhabdochlamydia sp. W815
TAAAAAAAATTGGTTGGCGAGGTCAGAAAAAGCAGTGGTCGGAAAGAGAAAACAAGCTTTGTAATTATTGATGCTCAAAGTGTTAAAAATACTGATACAATGGGTTGTAGAGCGTTCTTTTGCGTGGATAGAAAAATGTCGCAGGCTATGGGAAAATTGCGAAAGAAAACTACATACAAGCTTGAATATGGTGGTTCTCGCTTTTATTGCTCTACTTTTGAAAAGATTTTAAACAGGCTCTAAGAAATGCTTTTTCTTGAGCTTGCTGATGACGGTATCCTCGTTGCCCTTTAATTTCTCTTAAGTTCCCTACTAATAGTGCTATGATGAACTTTTAGAATGGTTGCTATTGAGCTAGATGTATCTCCTCTAGCTTGTAAAATATAAATCTGACATCTTTGGTCATAGGTTAGGTGATGGTAGCCTTTGGGCAAGGTCTCTACTTGTGTTTGATTGTTAAAAATCACAATAGAGATTCTTTCATCGCCTGCCTATTCTTTTTTTTAATTCTTCTGTGCACTTCAAACTTGAAAAGACTTATTCAAATAAGCTATCCACAGCTTCTTCTTTTATTTTAAACTTACAAAAGTTAGCATGCTCTGTTTTTAAGCTGTGAAAAAAGCTCTCTACAACAGCATTATCGTAAGAGTTTCCTTTGCTGCTCATACTTAAAATAATTTCATGTTGATCGGTTTTTCTCTTGAAATCTTCACTTGTATATTGAGAACCACGATCAGATTTTCTTGAAAACAGATCTAGCACAACTGCTAAATATAGCCATCCTTCACGAGTAGCTATATAACTGATATCTGACACCCAAGTTTGATTCGGAGCGCCTACTGTAAAGTTTTGATTTACCTAGTTAGGAATTATTTCTTTATGCATTTTAGCTACAGCTGTCTTTCTCCATACCTTATATGTTTTAGCTTGTATCCCCTATGCTCTCATGATTTTTGCTATTCTTCTACGAGAACAAATCACACCCTCTTTTTTTAGTTCGGCGTGAATTCTTGGGCTACCATAGATGGATCGACTACGCTCATGAATGCTTTTAATTTAGATATTCTGCGGTTTCCCTAGCTCTTTTACCGGGCTTTCTATGAAGAAAGCAATAAAAATTGCTTCTAGACACCTCTAAAAGTTTTGCCATCTTATCCGGTTTTTTGGTTTCGTATGATAGCCTCTTTTCCTTGAGAAGAAGCCTGTATACCCTGTTGTCCGATGTTATTAAATGAGTTTAAAATCTGCATAAACCCTTGGACAGCAGTTGTTTCCTGCTGTGAGGTACCGGAAGTTAACTGTTCACAAGCCTGGACGGATTGACCCCATTCGCCCAAGTAATCGGTATTAGTATCACCAGAGCCTGGGTGATTTTTATCGTAGAAGTTCTTAGCTAGAGCATAAATAGCTCCACAAAGGTTATTCGCTAAATCTTTACCATTTAGAGGAAAGTCTGTATTTCCATCCCATTTTTTAAGCAATTCATCAAAAGGATCTAATTTTCCTTTATCACCAGAGGGTGTAGGAATAGAAGAATTTAGATCTTTAAGCCAGTTACCCACCATATCAGCTACAGCTTTCAGTTTAGGATCCGAGCTTCCTGCTAGTGTTTTTTGGTCTTTACAAAGCTTTTCATAGGTGTCTTTTAACTGCTTTAGTAAGGATTTATCAAACTTTTTCCATTCATCGGGAGAAAGGTTTTTCTTAGAACCAAGCTCAGCTTCGATTTTACTAAGAATTCTTTGAAGGTTGATCAAGTCATCTTGCACATCACTAAGCTCATTAGTTTCTTCTGTAATTTTTATAATATCTAAAGAACAAATGTCCATCGCTCCATTTCCAGAGTCATTAGTCATAATCGCTAAAACAATCAATTCAAGCGTAGCGCCGCTTGCAATCATATCTTTAATACGATCTGCTAAAGATTCGGTGGGTAGAGTTGGGTCATCTTGAAGCCAATCCACCTGTTTATGGTGATGCTGCATATCATCGCTAATACCCTGTAGTAATTGTTGATTAAGTAATATATTTGACATACTTTCCTCTTATTATACTTTTATAATCTATCTATCTCTTCTAATATCTATTTAATCATAAAAACGTTAAGTAATTATTAAAAATATAATAATATTTGATTTAAATTCTGATAATAAAAGACTTAAGGGATCATTTTTATTTTTAAGAAAAATGAGCCGATGAGAAAATTCCTCAAAAAGACATAAGTTATTAAAGATAAAATTGTTATGTAAGTAACTGATGTAAGGTTAGTTAACTGCGCATCCAATTGGATTTTTTGATTTTTTTATTGGGATCGTGGGGTTTTTTCTCTATTTGGGGGTTGGAAAGCTGCTCTAGAGCTTTGGCTAGATCCTCCCCTGCATGAAAAATTTTCTCTCTAGATTCTTGAATAGACGTCCATTGCTCGGGTGAAAAGTTGGTGGGATTTTCCGCAAAAGCAACAAGCTGCTCTTCTGTCATTTCTGAAGTTTCACAGATGAGCTTGGTATCTTTGATCATATGCTGATAAATTTCCATTAACATGGTCATGGCTTCTTGTCTTCTTTGTGGATCTTTCTCTTTTAATTCCACTTTTAGTCGTTCAAAAAACTGTAGGGATTGAGAAAACACTTGCTGTAAATCTATCGATTGCCCTTCTGCAGCACGACGAAATAAGTCGCTAAGCTGTTGACATTCTTCCTTTAAACTCATGAGAATCCTCTTTATTCAATTTAATTATACTATAATTTAATTATTGATTAATTTATTTATTAATACAAATAAGACTTCGCTTTCTTCTCCCTTAAAAAAAACGATTTACTTTTATCTATAGAGCGGTTTAAACGTTATATAGAACGGAGATTTACATGTTAGAAGAATGTCTTATACAATTGGTCGAAAACCTTGCTTTGGAAGATGCCTTATCCAAAGAAAATAAGCTCTATCTATTAAAATTACATAAAGAACTAATTATTGCTTTTCGAGAATTAGATCCGGGGTGTACCTTCTTTGCGACAATTGGAATGTGTCCTTTAAATAAACGAGAAGAGCTATTTATATATCTCATGAAAGCGAATTTATTAGGACAAGGAACCGGGGGCTCTGTCATTGGCTTAGATCGAGATGAGAAGTTCTTGACACTGTGTCTGGTTTTACCGTATGACATGAAATACAAAGTATTTAAGGATACTCTAGAGGACTTCACAAATTATCTCGATTTTTGGAAAAATGAGCTCTCTTGTTATCAATAAAAAAAACATAAGTTCGATAAAGATAAAATAAATATGGCTGGATATTTAATTGGAGAAGAGGGCCCTCTAACAGGGTGTGTTGCACGATTTGAAGAGGAAGAGGAATGGATCTTAGGAAGAGACCCTGAAGTAGCTTCCATTGTTTTAGAAGATCCTCTTGTCTCACGTAGACACGTGATTTGTAGATATACAGAAGAGGGTTATTTATTAGAAAACATCAGCACAACTAACCCTGCGCTATATAACGGACAGATTCTTATAGAACCTGTTTTATTAAAGGAAGGAGACTTAATTAAGATTGGTAGTAGTGTCTTTAGATTTTCTCATTCCTATCCAGATTTAGAAACAGAAACTTTACAAGACGATACCGATCTAGAAAGTGTAAGAATAGGATCTGGAGCATTGGGTCGTTTTATTATTAAAGTGACAAATGGACCAAATGCCGGTGCCGAGTTTTCTATGCATAAAGGATCTTCCTATGTCCTAGGAAAAGATCCCAACTTATGTGATATTGCTTTTCAAGACTTAAGCGTTTCTAGACAGCATGCGCGCATTAGCATTGATGATAACCATCAAGTATTTATTGAAGATTTAAGTAGTCGTAACGGCGTATTAGTTAACGGAATAGCTATTGCCAGTAAACACCTTCTTTCCTCAGAAGACCTCATTTCACTAGGAACCACCTCCTTTTTGCTGATCGATCGAGAACAGATACAAGAAACCATTTTTTCTCCTCTTCCACTTGCAACGAGTACCAAAACAGAAGAGTTAAAACAGGAAGAGAACCCTGCATCTGCTGATTGGAGAGAAATGATTATCCCTAAAAAGCATTTAATCATAGCATCTGCTTTTGGGGTGCTTGTTTTAGCTGGTATTACCAGCATGATTACACTTTTTAAAACCGATAAGATTGAAGTTGTCTCTCAAAAAGAAGAGCATACAATTCTGCAAGAGAATCTTAGCGCTTTCCCCTCTGTGCAATTCTCTTTTAATCCTCCTAATGGCAAGCTCTTTTTATTAGGACATGTAATAAGCTCCGTAGAAAAACAAGAGCTTCTATATAAGATTGAAAATCTTCCCTTTGTGCAGGGTATCGAAGATAATGTGATTGTCGATGAATTAATTTGGGAAAATACAAATGCCCTTTTATTAACCAACCCCAACTGGGTTGGTGTTTCTCTCTCTTCCATTGCACCTGGAAAGTTTGTGCTACGAGGCTATGTACATACATTAGAGCAGGCTCAAGCACTATCTGACTATTTGAATCTCAATTTTCCTTATTTAGATAGTTTGGAAAATCAAATTGTTGTAGAAGCCAATTTACAAATGCAGGTCGAAAGCACCTTGATTGAAAAAGGATTTAGTTCGGTTACCTATCAGCTTAGCAATGGAGAACTTGTATTAGCAGGTAGAGTGGATCAAAAGAAAGCGCATACTTTCAATGCAGTTATTGATCAATTTTATACAGTACCAGGAATTCGTCTGATTAAAAACTTTGTGATTTATACAAAATCGGATACTTCGAGGATTGATCTATCTACAAAATACCAAATCACTGGTTATTCTAAAAAAGATGATCAAAATATGTTTGTTGTAATTAATGGAAAAATCCTCACTATTGAGGATGTAATAGATGGAATGAAGATTACAGAAATCTTATCCAAGATGGTATTGCTTGAAAAAGATGGCGTAAAATTTAGAATTAATTACAATCTGCAATAAGACTATAAGTATTTTTCATTCGCGCATCAATGAGGAGCTAAAATTATGTTTGGTTTGGAAAAAAAAGATAAACCGCTATTTGAATTTGATCTCGAAAAAGAATTAAAAAAAGAACCTGGAAAAGCAAAAGAATTACTCAAAAAAACAGATGAAGCTATTCAAGAAATCAAATCAAAATTAAGACAAGGCACCGAAAGCGAAGACTTTGAAAACTATGGTAAGCTATTGCATGCTTACGCTGCTTTGCAACGAGTATTAACTAGAATTGCTAACAAAAAATAAAATAAGGATGAAAAATGCCACAAGGATCGAATTGGGCGACCATTACATTTAGCACATTGATCAAGCAATACGCTAAATTACAGAGTACTGTAATTAGTCAAGTTCGGGCTGTTGCAAGTTCTATTTCGCATGCAACCCCAGGAAAATTCCTACTTCTGCAATTTTCCATGAGCCAAGTTACTCAGATTGGCGAATCAATTTCTAACTTGATCTCTCAAGTACAAGCAACGATTAATAATATGGTGCGTAACCAAAAAACTTCTTAATGCTATCCATCATTTTGCAAAAAGGATTTTACAATGTCTCTTCAAAAATTTAAAGATCACTTTATCTTAATGGCAGAAGCCGGCTTCATTGCAATTAACCAAAGCGATGAAGATGCAGCTATTAAGTTATTTACAGCAGCAGAATTACTCGATCCTAATAATCCACTACCTCGTTTAGGGATGGGATATCTCAATCTCTGCCAACTTAAACTCAAACAAGCAGCGACCATTTTTGAAGAAATCTTAGCTAAAGAACCTTCGAATGAAATGGCTAAAACCCTGCTTGGTCTGACTCTGTCTTTAAATCCAACAGAACTTGCTAAAGGAGAAAAGACCCTAGAGGAATCCATTCAAAAAAATCAAGACCCCATGGTTAAAAGCCTAGCTAAAACCGCCCTTGATTTTGTGGAAAAGTTCATTAAGAAAGCCCCTTCTCCTATCGAAACCAAATCTCCCAAAAAGTAATTTTTTCCAGGTTGTGCTTCAAAAGCGTTTAGTGATGGACACAACCTCTTAGAGGTTTAGTCCCAAAGTATAATGGTGTATACTAAGAATATTTACTTAACATTTACTTTGTACAGGACAATTTTTTAGGAGCAGATAAAAAGAATAGCCCGCAAATATGACCAGAGATCTGGCATAATACTTCCAGAAAGTAATCTAAGAGGTATTATGAAACATAATTGCGAACTGAAAAATATTTTAGCAGAACATTTTGATGGGAACAACTCTAGGAAAAAAATGCATTTTAGGTATGTTTTGAGTAGGGTAGAAAAAATTGTCCTGTACAGAGCTCCTTGTGTTTGATTATTAAAAATCACAACAGAGATTCTTTCATCGCCTGCCTATTCTTTTTTTAATTATTCTGTGCACTTCAAACTTGAAAAGATATCTTATTTAAGAGTATAATAATTAAATTAATACCTAGGTTAGGTTATCTCTATGGGCAAGTCCTGTTACACTCTTTTGACCTATCTAAAGAGCAAATAGAAGATTTACAAAAATATATCTTGGATGTAACCACTGCGGTCAATTTCTAAGAAGATTATTGATTGGGCCATTTAATCCTAGCATTTTAAAGTAGAAATAAGAAGATATCCACTTGTTGAGATTTCCCATATATAATATTATTTAATAATAAATCTTTTTTTGTAAGATCCATATTTTATTCCTTATACTTAAGTTAGTAGATGAAAGTTTCATGACGAAAAACCTCTAATTGTGCTATTTGTTAAGATACGCGGTATACCTATGCCGAAGTTTGAAAAAGTTAAACAATACGGATCAGATTATGGCAGACCAAGACTTTCCTACTAAAGACTTAAGCAATGCAGAGCGCGTTTCACCAACTGTTAAAATCGGAGAGGATAATAAAACCCTTCCTACAGGGCAGCCCTTTTCTTCTCTTATGAAAACAGGTGAGTCTCCTCTTGCCAATAACGGAAAAACTCCGATGATTTCTCCTTTTGATTTGATGGAATCAGGACATTCCCCTATCACACAAGCTGCTACGACAGATAATTTGCTAGCTCAAGTTAAACATGCACAGAGCACCTTAGGAGATATCTCCAATCAACTAAATACACCAAAACTTAAATTGCGCTCTTCCGATAAATATCTCTTAAAAAACAAGTTGAATAATACAACCGCTAATTTACGTGCGGTAAATGCTAAATTAGGGGCAAATGAGGAAAAACCAGAAAAAGAAACTCCTTCTACTAAATTTCAAGGTCCATTGGGCAGATTTATGAATTATCTGGCCGACGGCCAACAACAACTAGTATCTGCTCAAAAGCAACTGCAATCGCTTAAAGCAAAAGGAGATAGTCTCTCTCCTGCTGATTTTTTACTGATTCAGGTAAAATTAAATAAAGCTCAACAGGAATTAGATTTTACCTCTGTATTGCTTTCAAATGCTGTTTCTGGGTTTAAAACGCTGATGCAAGTACAGCTATAAGGACATATGAAACCAACGCCTGATTTTGATCAACTAGTCTCCCATCTTGATGAGTTAGAACTTACAACAGTACACGGAAGAATTACTGAAGTCGTGGGGATGCTGATTAAAGCAATCGTTCCCCAGGTAAAAATGGGCGAAGTTGTTCTTATTAAACGAGAAGAAGCCCCTTTAATGGCAGAGGTTGTGGGTTTTACTCGAGAAGAGGTCTACTTATCTCCTCTTGGAGAGATGCATGGAATAGGCTCTTCCTCAGAGGTGATCCCTTTGCGAATGTCTTTGCATATTAAAGTAGGAGAAGAGCTTCTCGGACGTGTAGTTGATGGTTTAGGCAATCCTTTAGATCTCGAACAAAAAGGCCCTCTTCACTTAACAGAAAGCTATTCGGTAATCAATCCCCCTCCTGATCCTCTCAAACGAAAAGTTATTACCGAACCGATCTCTTTGGGTATTCGTTGTATTGACGGTCTACTTACTTGTGGAGAAGGACAAAGAATGGGAATCTTTGCTGCTGCAGGGGGAGGAAAATCCACCCTTTTGGGTATGATTGCCCGCAATGCGAGAGCTGATATCAACGTTATTTGCCTAATTGGAGAAAGAGGAAGAGAGGTACGCGAATTTTTAGAAAACGATTTAGGCGCAGAAGGAATGAAAAGATCGGTTGTTGTGGTTTCTACATCCAACCAAGCAGCGCAATTGCGCATCAATGCAGCCTATATGGGAACAGCGATTGCAGAGTATTTTCGGGATCAAGGGAAAAAAGTGATCCTGATGATGGATTCAGTAACTCGTTTTGCAAGAGCTTTAAGAGAAGTAGGCCTTGCAGCAGGAGAGCCTCCAGCAAGAGCTGGTTTTACTCCTTCTGTTTTTGCAACACTCCCCCGCTTATTAGAACGCTCGGGCAATTCTGACAAAGGCTCCATTACAGCTTTTTATACTATTCTAGTAGCAGGAGACGATTTAAATGAACCTGTCTCTGACGAAGTGCGCTCTATTCTCGATGGGCATATTATTCTCTCTAGAGAACTTGCACGTCAATATCACTACCCAGCCATTGATGTTCTTGATTCGGTTAGTCGAATTATTTCACACATTGTCGATAAAGAGCACTTGCAGCTCATTGGCAAAGTTCGTGAAGTGTTAGCTAATTACAAAAAAAATGAACTGCTCATCCGCATTGGAGAGTATAAGCCAGGCTCCGATAAAGGAGCTGATTTTGCTATTAAATACATCGATAAGGTAAATCGTTTTTTACGCCAAGCAGTTGATGAAGCGTGTAGTTTCGAAGAAACTCTGCAACAACTCAAAATGCTTTTTAGATAGATATGCCAAGTTATCCCCTTAAACAATTAGCTGAGATTAAACAAAAAAATCTCGAAACAGCAGAAGTTAATTTGCGAGATAAAAAACGCATTCTTGAACAAGAACAAACAAGTTTGACCAAAAAAGAAAAAGAACGAGATGTGGTAAAAGAACATCGTATTGATAAGCTTCAGCAATTACGCGATCATATGGATGAAGGAGCAGTTCCTCATAAAGTAGAGCAGATGAAGCAATATTTAAGACTCGTTGATGAAAAGCTAGCTGTTAAACAGCAAACTGTCGTAGAACAAAAAAAAAAAGTAACACTCGCTGAAGAAGAAGTGGATAAAGCGCGCAAAGAGCTTATAGAATGCCAACAAGATGTAGAAAAAATGCGCTTACATCACAAAGAGTGGGGGCGCGAAATGCACCTTATTGAAGAACAAAAAGAAGGCGTTGAAATGGATGAAATAGGCTCTGCTGGTCATGAGCGTAAAAAAACAGCCGCTTCTCGTCAAAAGCATAAGAAAAAGAAGTCTCGCTAAAATGCTGGACAACCTAGATAAAAATCAAGTATGAGATGATAAAAGAGAGGTTTCTATGAGTGAAGTTGGCAAAATTCCTAACCCTCTTAATCCTGCTAATGATCCTAAAAAAGATAAGCATCGTCTAGGATCTAATCAATTCAGAGAAAAATTTGATTACAGAAAAAAAGAAGAAACCTCTTCAGGAAGCAATAGACAGCGCTATTCACCAGATGAAGAAGAGCAAACAGCTAAAACACCCACTCGCGATTCCATTTTTAAGAGTTCTAGTACTGGAAAAAGTTCTTTCCGAACAAAAAAAAATGTAGGAGCATCTCATAAAAAAGTAGCTTTATCCTCTGAAAAAGAAATACAAAAGAAGTCTATAGAGGAAACCTCTGTTGAAAAAAAGGTAGAAGAAAAGCAAATAGAGGAAAAAAGCATTAAAAAAAAAGAGGTTATTTTAGCAAATCCTAAGCCAGAAGCCCCACCACCTAAAGCTTCTCCTTCAAAACACATCTCTCCAATTGCAAAACCTAAGGGGAAAAAAAAAGAAGAGGTCCCTGCTTCTTTTGAACCTTTAGCAAATATACAACCCCATCAACCTAGCTATCAACCTTCTGTATTGCCAACGGGATCTGCTTTTACCTCTTATCAAATAAGTCAATTGTTTGACAGAATGGCAGGTGTGATGACGATTATGGAGCTTTCTGGAACAACAGAAACAGAGCTTACTCTTTCAGGAGAAGAATTTGCTTCTTCTGTTTTTTATGGAGCTCGTATTACAATTACCGAGTATGGTACGGCTCCCAAAGCCTTTAACGTTCAGCTATCTGCTAATCCAGAAGCAGTAGCCTTATTTCAAGGAAATATGTCTAATTTACTCGCAAACTTTGCAAGCGGTAATTATGCTTTTCGCATTCATCGTTTGGAAACAAACATAGAAGAGGGCCCTCTTTTTAAACGCAAAGAATCCTTTGGGGGCGATCAACAACCAACGCAAGGAGATTCTTAAATGACCATATCGTCAAAATTACCCGACTCTTTAAAAAAACAAGAGAGAGGGAAACAAACACCTAAGGATTCTTTCAGCAAACTTTTAGGTGAAAAACAGAAAAAACTTTTAAAAAACGAAGATGCGAATCTTCCAGAAAATCCCATTTGGGCACCTAACCTCTTACTTTCTCCTGAAAAAAAACCTGATTTATCTACCATTTTATCGACAAAAATCTCTGAGGTTGAATTGAGTACCAATGCGCCTGTAACATCTCATTTTCCCATAGAAATAGAAGAACTTTGGGAAAAACTGGGCTCAGCTTGCATTCTTATGAATCATTCGCAAGATAAGGAAACCACTTTTATTCTGGACACAAATACCCTTTTCTCTGGAATGCGCATTACCATAAAAGAATACTCAACAGCGCCTAAGATTTTTAATATTGAGCTAGCTCCTACCTCTAGCACTGCCTTATCCTTAATCGCTTCTCACGTACCTCAGTTACTTAATCGATTTCGTCAAGAGTCCTTTGGTTTTTCTATTAATAACATTATTCCAGAACTGCAATCCTATGAAACAACTGCTCATCAAAAACAAGATGATGAGGATAGTCAATGAGCACAATGCCAATGCACTGGATTCATCAGATCCACCATACCTTGCAAGAGATGCAGGAAGTTCCTTTATGGGGAAACCCTCCTAATATTCCTTGGGATCAATGTATACAAGAAATAGCTTCTCTTTTACAAACCCCTGAATTAAGTCTTGTGGAGGGAGATACTCAACTACTTCCAGAGGAAAAAGTACTATTAGGATTGGGCAATCATCCGATCGTAACAAGTATGCAATTAAGTCCCCTTGTAGGGCAATGCTTTTGGGTCATGGCACAAGAGGATATCACCTTTTTAATCTCACTTGCCCTCACAGAAAATCAGAACCAAAAAGCGATGAACTCTGCTTCTTTTCAAGAAGGTTTTTATAGATTTCTACTACTAGAAATCCTAAAAGCCCTTGATCCTTTAAAGCCTTTTTCCGATCTGTCTTTGAAAATGGGTTCTCTAACCACTATTCTTCCCAAAGAAAATTGTATTTGTATGGATATCGGGATTCATCACCCTAAAAAAGTAATATGGGGAAGAATCGTATGTCCTGTCAGTTTTCATCAGACTTTTAAAACCCATTTTGCAAATACAGCTTTTTCGATGTATGAGAGCAACCTTACAAAAGATATAGACTTAGCCGTATCTGCTCAAATCGGCTACACACAACTTACATTATCGCAATGGGAAAAAATCGCGGTCGGCGATTTTTTGATCTTGGATGTTTGCTCTTACTCTCCTCATACAGCAAAAGGAACAGCAACTCTTTTTTTAGAACAAACCCCTCTATTTATTGTAATTTGTAAGCCAACTAATTGCAAAATTATCGACTATGCCTATCAGGAGGAATCCATGGATGAAGATTTTGAAGAAGAAAATATAAATCAAGAAGAAGAGACAACACAAGAACTAGAAGAGCCATTAATCCCCGTACCCGATGCTCTCTTGACTATTCATGTAGAAATAGCAAGAATGCGGATGAACCTAAAAAAACTCACACAGCTTAAACCCGGCAATGTAATCGAATTAGCGGCAAGACCTGAACAAGGAGTAAAATTAACCTTAAATGGGAAAGCTGTGGCCAAAGGAGAGCTTATTCAACTCGGCGATGTACTTGGAGTTAAAATTCTGCAGATGGGAGAGTAATATTTTCAAATATGGTAGAGTATTCTTTCTACAAACAAAATACGCTCCCTGATCTGGTAGGAAAAGAAGATATCCCTCTGCCTGAAAAAATCGGCCCTTATAAAATAGAGAGTCTTTTGAATAAAGGAGGAATGAGCCTTCTCTATTTAGGTTTAGATCCTAAAACCAAAAAACCTTTAGCTATTAAGGTCTTATCCCCTAACCATATTAATCATCCTGAAGCTGTTGAGCATTTCTTAAGAGAAGCTAAAGCAATCTCTGTGTCTAATCACCCCAATATTGTAAAACTCTACGGGGAAGGAAGCTGGGAAAAAGGGCTTTACATTGCTATGGAGCTAATCAACGGCGTTTCGCTTAGACAATTTATCGTACAGCATTCTTTATCTATACGCAGAGTTTTAGATATCTCTTTACAAGTAGCCTATGCTCTTCAACATTTACACTCCCTTCGGATTATTCACAGAGATGTAAAGCCGGAAAATATTTTAATTACAGAAGGCGGTGAAGTAAAACTTATTGATTTTGGAATCGCGCAATTACAAGATGAGCAAGATCAATTCGCACTACCCTCTTATTTTATCGGTACACCGAATTACATGAGCCCTGAACAAAAAGAGAACCCCTCTCATTTAAGTTTTGCCTCCGATGTGTATTCTTTAGGCATCATCTTATATGAACTCATTTCTGGAAAACTCAGTTATGGCGCTATTAATCTTACCTCTATTCCTAAAGGATTAAGGCATATCCTCGTAAAAGCTCTAGCTATCTCGGTTAGTGAACGCTACCAAACCACTGAAGAGTTCATTCATGATGTCTCTTTCTATTTACAATCTAAAGAATTAGAAAAAGAGTATGCGGGCCCAGATCAAGTCAAGGAAGTCTATGAAGCCCTATACTCAGCATTTCAGCTAACATTGCCTAAGGTCCCTCCTTCCTGGTCTCATGCAGATATTGGTTTAGCCAAATGGCATGGGGTTCAATTTGGTCTTTATTACGATTTTATTCGTCTTCCTAACAATTGTCTTTGCATATTACTCGCCTCTTCTACTACAACAACAATGGAAACAACCATTTGCATGAGTAGCTTACAGGGGATGATTCATATGTATACACACCAATTAAACTTAAGTAAAATTGATGAACTAACCTCTAGCTTAAACCAACTGCTTTGTAAACAAGCCTGCCCAATTATTTTTAACGCGCTTGTTCTCGATCCTCTACAAGATAAGCTAAGCTGCATCTCTTGTGGATACGACAGTTTGATCCACATTTCTCAAGAGAGTTTTCATCCACGAACCATTGTAGCTAAAAACCCCGTATTGGGAACAAATCCCCAGTTAGAATTCTCTGAGACCATCGATAATTGGGATATTGGCGATACCCTTATTTTACACACCTTTGATGTCTCTGATAAAAATACAGAATTAGCCAACTTTGAAAAAATGTTTTTTGAAGAGATTAAAGAACATTTACTCTTTTCTGCACAAAGACAAGCAGAAACCGTTCTTCGATCGATTGTGCATGATCCCATAGCATCCAATGCTGTTTCTAAAGCATTAATTTGCATACAAAGAATTTCTTAAAAAAAACTTTTTAAAAAGGAAAGATCTATGAGTGTATTCATTACATCTATTTTAGAGTTATCTCAAAATTTTTTTAAATCAGACCCTTTAAAATTCAATCAATATTTTGCTATTACTCCCGATTATCAAAAATACTGCTTAGCCGCTAATCTACCTACTCGCTTTACCATAACGTTAGCCAAAGAAGCCATGCTTATTCACGATATTGCTATTCACTTGCTTGCAGGAGGATGTAAACTCACAACAGGCACAGTAAAGGGCATATGCGAAATTGCCTCTGGAATTCTTGGCTTAGAAACAGACCATCAAACATCTAGCAAACAAGCAGTTGTTCATATAGGTTTTGCATTTGTCTATACTGTAGACTTCTTTGTATCTATTACCAATATCAATAAGACATATCCTCAACATTTAATTGATAAAATAAAAAACGTTTTCATAAATTTTTTAGAAGTTTCGAATAAAGAAATTCCTATTAAATATATTGCTGATCCAGAAATAGAAAAAGCTCTTAAGAAAAAGCAAGCAGAAGCAGAAGAGAAAGAACTAGCTCTTCAAGAAGAGCAAAGGAAAGCAAAAGAACAAGAAAAACTTCTTAAAAAGACTCAACAAGAACTAAAAGACCTACGCGATAATGACTTTATTCCTGAAGAAGAGTTGGAAAAGATATCTCAAGAAGCAAAGAAAATTGCTGTAGATACCGCGACACATAAAAAAAAATCTATACAAGAAGAACCTACAACTATTACTACTTCCTATATTATTGATAATAAGAAACAATGTACTGATCTATACAAGCTAACTAGTGGGATTGAAAGCGATGATGATACTGATTCCTTAATCCAGAAAAAACCCAAAAACCCCGAACTTTTTTGGCTTGAAGATGAGCTAAGTAAGGATAAAAATGATACAGGAAAAGAGGAAGAAGATGGTCCATTTAAAAACGAATCAGTAATTCTTGAAACAAAAAAAGTAACGTCTCCAAAGAAGAAGAAAAACGCCTTTTCTACTAACAGTCCCCTTACAAAAAGTGCTTTTACTCGTCGTAAGGAATATGCTAAAAGCATAAAAAAACCTCCAAAAAAAACTTTAACAACTAAGTCCTAGAGCAAGTGATCTTTTATACTAGTTTGATTTCAAATTAAGAATTGCATAACTGGGTTTTTTTGAAAAAGCTACTCTAGCTTGCAAAAATGTTTATATATTTAACCTCTTAATTTGAATGTATATTAAAAAGGGAAATTTTATGAATATAGTTCAATCAATGACATCTTTTCTCATTTCAGACCCTATCGGTTTTAATCAAAGCCTTGGGAATCGATGTCAAACTTTTTGCTCAAAGAATCCCTTACCTAATATATTTTCTCGTCTTATTGTAGGTGTTATTATAAAAGATATTACCCGTATTTCTGATATTGCTATCCATATCATTGTAGGTTTGGCAAAATTAACTATCTGTTTAACAAAGCTGCTCTGTTCTATTCCAGCAAGGCTATGGGGATCTATTCCAAACTATGCAATAGGCAAAGAAGGCCTCTCTCATTTAGGTTTTGCTACGTTCTACTTAGCTGATATATTTATTTCTCTAACTAATATTATAGGTAATTATCCTAAAGATTTAATAGAAAGGGTAGAAAACTGTTTCTCTAGGTTTTTATCACCTAAAATAAACAATGCTAACAAAGAAGAAGTACATAAAACACAATTAGAAGAGTCACAAACAGCACCTTGTTCTGAATCTGAAGCAGATTTAGATGAATCAACTTTTACAGTACAAAAGACAGATACAGATTCGGATATATCTTTTGAAGAAGAGTCCTTTCAATCACAACAGGAAAACCCCTTATATCAAGGACTATTAGAATGTGGAACGGATCCAGAAAAAAGCAAAATATTGGCTACTAATTATCTTTCAAAGTACCCAAAAACCTTGCGCCATTCTACAAATTCGATACCTTCAGAGTATTAGATATTAGAGCTCTTTCAAAACTAGGAAATAAAAAAGCCCTTGTATAAAATAATGCCCTTAAAAATACGTAAGGGCATGATGAAATTTGAAAAAGCAAA
>NZ_JAAVTY010000025.1:0-15385 GCF_018642185.1 Candidatus Rhabdochlamydia sp. W815
AAGAGTTGATCTATATGATATTTTTTGTGGAATTTTGTACATTTTAAAAAGTGGTTGCCAGTGGCGTATGTTACCCATAGAATATCCTAAATGGGAATTGTGTTATTATTATTTCCATCTTTGGAATAAAAAAGAGGATAAAAATTCTAAGAGTATTCTTGAAATAGTTTTAAAAAAAATTGGTTGGCGAGGCCAGAAAAAGCAGTGGTCGGAAAGAGAAAACAAGCTTTGTAATTATTGATGCGCAAAGTGTTAAAAATACTGATACAGCGGAGAAGACAGGATATGATGCAGGGAAAAAAATATCAGGAATAAAAAGACATATAGCAGTCGATAGCCAAGGGCTTCCTCATGCGATTCACATTACCACCGCTAATATCACTGACAGAAATGGGTGTATAGAAGCATTTTCACTACATAAAAACCATTTATTCGGTGTAAAAAATGTTTTAGCAGATGGAGGATATTCTGGAGAAAAATTTGCAAAGAGTGTGCAGGAGATATTAGGATGTATAGTAGAAATAGCCAAAAGAAATACACTTCATACTTTTACAGTTATTTCCAAAAGATGGGTTGTAGAGCGTTCTTTTGCGTGGATAGAAAAATGTCGCAGGCTATGGAAAAATTGCGAAAGAAAACTATATACAAGCCTGAATATGGTGGTTCTTGCTTTTATTGCTCTACTTTTGAAAAGATTTTAAACAGGCTCTTAAAGGAAAAGACGGTATACAATCGATATTACGAAACGTCGGTGACTTTTTTTCAGGCAATTAGAGGATTCTTCTTAGAAGAGATACCGAAAACATCCCCTATTTGCACTGCCTGGACGTAAAGAGCTATTAAAAAGCGATATGGAATATGATGTTATTTTAATAGATGCCACAGAAACACCCGTAGAAATAGACGAAAAAGGTTTGGTCTTCGGTTCAATCTAATTGCGGGCATTTATAATCTGGAGCTATGTTAATGGGTTTTGAAAGAGGTCTATTGTTAAAAATCACAATAGAGATTCTTTCATCGCCTGCCTATTCTTTTTTTAATTCTTCTGTGCACTTCAAACTTGAAAAGACTTCTAATTATCAGCGCATTTCTTGCCCCCAATTCTTCCCAAGAACCATGAATAATCTAAAATTTTAAAGAGTTTTAGTCCATGAGATATGATTGTTTATAGGTATCTATAAATGAGAGCTTTATCTAATGAAACAGCTTTTACGTCTTTGCTGATTACTAATCACAGCCGCTACAATCGCAAAAGCTGAAGCTACATTGAGAGATTGCTTAAAGCCATAGAGGGGAATTTGCAGAGCTTGATCAGCCATAGATAATGCTCGATCAGATAACCCGTATTCTTCATTTCCTAATAAGAGGGTAAACTCTTTAGGAAAGGTGAAGTCAAATAGCGAGGGAGCATTTGGAACGGTTTCTAAAGCAATTAAAGGCTTGGGGAGTTGTTTCAAGGATCTATTTTGATAGCAGCTTACTTTATCAAAGGTAAACATCGAGGTTTTTTGCACTTTAGGGTTATCAATATAGGGGGTTTGCTTAGCGAAGTAAATGGGGCCTAAGCGAAATGCTTCTACTGTTCGAATAATGCTACCCACATTAAAAGCAGAGCGAATGTTATCTAGGTAAACCCCTATTTGTAAAAAAGGGATATCAGAATCGATATCTGATTTCTGATGAGATGCAAACAGATTGTGTTCTTGCCAAGATTGACCTATTTGCGCTAAGTGAAAATGATAACGATCACAGAGCGCTTTGATATCTTGCAAATCAAGTAAGGGCAATTCCAGCCAGGATTCTATGCGGCGGTAGAGCGTATCTTTAGCTTTAAGATGATAATAGCGTAAAGTACGCGCTGCCCAGGTGTGGCGCATTTTTACAGATAGCTTAAGAAACTCTGTTTCTGTATAGCTTAAAGCTCTATTTAGTTGCTCTAGCTGCAAGATATCCCTCTAAGTTTCCTTCAAATACACATGGTTTTGCAGTTTCAAATGCGATGATTTTATTGGTTGCATTGTTCAATAGATCACGGTCATGGCTAGCAACAATGACTGTGCCTTTGAAATCCTCTAATGCCCAAGATAGGGCAGATACCGCTTCTAAATCTAAATGGTTATTTGGCTCATCTAGTAGTAAAACATTATAGTTGCACAACATAATACCACCTAAGATTAACCTAGCGGTTTCTCCCCCTGATAGATGTGCGATTGATTTAAAAGCATCATCTCCGGAAAAAAGCATTTTCCCTAAGATGCTACGTATATCTTGATCGTTGACTCCTTCTCTTCTATTTTTGAGCCAATCAAAGGCTGTCATATTACTTTTCTTATCGATTACTTCAGAATGATTTTGGGGGAAATAACCAATTTGAACTTGATGTCCTACTTCAATAAAGCCGCTATCTAGGGGTAGTATTCCTGCTAAGAGCTTGATGAGTGTGGTTTTCCCTTTACCGTTATTTCCAATCAATCCAATTTTATCTCCTCGACTGACTTCAAAATTGAGGAGGTTGAAAACAAGAGTCTCATCATAGGATTTAGAGATATCTTTGACTTTGAAAACCGTTTGCCCAGAGACTTTTTCAGGGGGATAAAAACGAATATAGGGGCGTTGAATATTGGATTTTTTTAACTCTTGAGGCTCTAATCGTTCGATTTCTCGTAGACGAGATTGTACTTGACTAGCGCGTGTTCCTGCGCTAAAGCGTGCAACGAACTCTTTGAGTTGGGCTGCCTTTTTCTCTTTTGATTTGTTTTCTAACTCTGTTTTTTCCCGGAGCGATGTTTTTGCAACTAACATATCGTTATAATTACCAGGATAGATAATGATGGTTTCATAATCTAAGTCAGCAATCTGTGTTGTTACCGCATTTAAGAAATGGCGATCGTGACTTACAACAATCAGGACCCCATTGTAATTGTGTAGAAATCTCTCTAGCCAACCGATCGATTCTAAATCGAGGTGGTTGGTTGGTTCGTCTAATAAAAGAGCTTCTGGACTGCCAAATAATGCTTGGCAGAGCAAAACTCGAAACTGTCTATCCGAGGGAAGAGAATGCATTTTTTTATGATGCCATTCAGGGGGAATACCTATGCCATTTAAGAATACTTCTGCATCGGATTCCGCACTATACCCATCTTCTTCTGCAATGATTTCTTCTAATTCACCTAAACGAATTCCAATCGCATCGGTTATTTCCAATTCATAAAGAGCATCTCTTTCCGACAAGGCTTCTGCAAGGCGTTTATTGCCCGTGATTACCACATCAATTACTTTCATCTCGCTAAACTGTGCAATATTTTGTTTGAGAAATCCCACTTTCCTAGGTAATGTTACAGATCCAGAAGAGGGCTCGTCTATTCCTAAAATAATATTAAACAAAGTAGACTTGCCAGCCCCATTTGGACCGGTAAGTCCATAGCGGCAGCCTGAGTTAAAGGTAATCGTTACATCTTCAAAAAGAGTTCGGGCGCCTATTTTTTTAGAAATATCTCGTAGTGTAATCATAATTTTAGCCTATTTCAGAAAATTGCCTCGTATTCTAGCATAGATAGAAAAGGAGAACAAGCGTTATGGCTGAATTAAGCTTTTCCAAAGCATGTGCGCTTTTTTTGCATTATCTATCCACTGCAAAACAGGTCTCTCAGCATACATTGCGTAACTACAGTATTGATATGCAAGAGTTTGAGCATTTTTTTCAAAATATAATTTTACTTATGCCAGAGTTAGATATAAAAAAAAATGCCTCTTCTTTTTTAATGCAGAAGGTAGATAAAAAGGCGATTCGTAGCTATTTAGCATTTTTAGCAGAAAAACAGCTCTCTAAAAAAACGATTCATCGCAGATTGTCTTGCTTGCGTTCTTTTTTTACCTATTTAGTAAAACACAAGAAGCTAGAAACAAATCCTCTAACTGAGCTTGCTACTCCAAAATTAGAAAAAAAAATCCCTACTTCTTTGAGTTATCAACAAATAGAGCAACTACTAGCACAACCTAATACAAAGACCTATTTAGGCTATAGAGATCGATGCATTATGGAGTTGTTCTATAGTAGCGGGTTGCGTTTGAGTGAGTTAATCGGGTTAAATAGACAGGATGTAAATATACAAGGTTTATTGATCAAAGTTCGTGGCAAAGGGAAAAAAGAAAGAGTAGTTCCTATTACTCAAACCGCAGCTCATTGGCTAGATAACTATATAAACCATTCTCTTCGAGATCAAGATAGCTCTTCTCATCGAAGAGAGGAAGACCCTCAAGCTGTTTTTTTAAATAAGTGGGGTAAAAGATTGAGTTCTCGTTCCATCGATCGTCATTTTACGCAATACCTCAAAGCAAGCGGTTTAGCAGCTACCATTACACCTCATACCATTCGGCATACCATTGCAACACATTGGCTAGAAAAGGGGATGGATTTAAAAACCATTCAAATGTTGCTTGGACATAATAGTTTGGCTACCACCACGATTTATACACAAGTTTCTTCTCGTTTGAAGAGAGAAGTGTATGATAAAGCACATCCTCTAGCACAAGAAAAGACGGGAAAGCATTAAGCCGGATTCTGTCGTTGAGCAATCATTCATCTAGGAGGTCTGTTGCCAAACCCCTCAAGCGATTTTATTCTAATGAGCTCTGCGGAAAAACAGATTGTTCATAAAAACAACGCTCATTACTTTCTTGCTTCAGATAGGGTTTATCTCACCTCTCATCTCTGAGAGTGGGGCTAACTCTTAAAGCTAGCATTTTCAGCCTGTCCTGTTAGGGCGGTGTATTTTCTGTTATACTTTCCGTAGCCTTGCAGCCCCCAGTCTTTCACTGGTATCTTTTCCTGCGAAGTCCAGACTTTCCTCTGTTTATTAAAAACAGCGATTGCTTAGCTTTCCCCGTGCAAAATTTTCTAAGCGCGTCGACGCCTGCGCTTAGTGGCAACAGCTGTCCCTTCGGTAGACTCACTATCTTGCCAATAATGGATACGTGAGCAATGCTCGCAAAAAAAGAGATTATCTCCCTTGCGTACTAAATTTTCATGTTGTGCGGTAAGGGTGATATGGCAACCACTACATGTGCGATTTTCAATAGGAACTACTACGCGATCTTTTTTATTATGCAATAATCTTTCATAGATGCGTAAAATTTCAGAGTTAGCAAGACCTGCGAGTTGCTCTCTTTTCTCTTTAATGGTAGAGCCTTCTTGATTGATTAAATCCACACTTTGCCTGATCTCTTTTTCCAAAGCCAAGCTGCTCTCTTCAGAGTTTTTTAAACTTTCTTTAATCTTATCTAAAAGCTCTTCTTCTGATACTTTTCGATCTACTAAATCAGAAACCTTTTGCTCAACGGCAAGGCGCTCTCTTTCAGCATGGGTCATCTCTTGTGTAAGAGCATTAAATTCATCAGCTTTTTTAACATTGCTCTGTTGTGTTTCTAATTTTTTGATCCTTGCGTTGATATCGTGAATTTTTTGTTCGAGAAGTTCAATGCTCTTATCAAAATCTTTAATCTCTTGTTCTTTGTCTGTGATTTGAGAGTATAAATCTTTTCGTAATTCTTCAAGTTGGGTTAATTCCTTAACGCGTTCTTTTTTTACTCGCATAAGACGAATCATCTTCATGTCGAGCTCTTGAATATCTAAGATTTTCTTGAGTTCTTCTAATAACATGGGTATCTCTTTTGGGTAGCTTTAAAGCAGAGGTTATATAAGCGTACTTATAGGCTAATAGGTTATATGTTTTCTCTAATATCTCGCAAGTGTAAAAAATATAAAGATAAATTTTGAGATTGCTAGAGGTATTTTGTTCCTGGTGTAAAAAGTATTAAAATCACCAAAAGAATAGTTAAGAAAATTTTTTGATAGGAATTTTATGGCTTTTAAATTCGAAATTTTTGGCCGAATGTCTCCTTGTGGAGATATTTTCTATCAATACAAAAGGTAATTTAATTCGATTATTTATATTTTCTTTCTTTGAAATAGATTGCTCTCAGATTGGGATTCCCTCTTTTGGCTAAATGTGATAAAAACAAGGTCGTATTATGGTAAGCTTAGGAGGATAGATGTCTTATTTAGAAAACTATTTTAATAGAGTTCCTCATGAGCTAAGAAAAAGCAGCGCCATTGCTTTTATGGCTGCTTTTGATCATTTGAAGACAAATAATCCCTTTATTGTAGAAAAAATGATTCAAGAGCTTCAGGATCAGCGTTGTTTTTTAAAACTAATTGCCTCTGAAAACTACTGTTCTGAATCTGTGCAATTATCTATGGGAAACTGGCTGACGGATAAATACGCAGAAGGATATCCCTACCATCGATTTTATGCAGGGTGTGACAATATTGATGCTATTGAGGCTGCTTGTGTGAATGAAGCAAAAGCCCTATTTCAATGTGAACATGCTTATGTGCAACCTCATTCAGGAGCAGATTCTAATCTTGTGGCTTTTTGGGCGATTTTGGTAGAGCGTATCCAAAATAAGCAAGTAGAGAAGTTAGGCAAAAAAAATATCAATGATCTTTCTAATGAGGAGTACGAGCAAGTACGTCAGCTCCTTGTGAATCAAAAAGTGTTGGGGATGTCTCTTAACTCCGGAGGGCACCTAACCCATGGGTATCGGTATAATATTTCTGCTAAAATGATGCAGGCTTTTTGCTATGAAGTAGATCCTAATACCTATTTATTGGATTATAAAAAAATTAGTGAGATTGCAAAACGGGAAAAACCTGCTATTTTGATCGCTGGCTATTCAGCTTACTCACGGAAAATTAACTTTGCTAAAATGCGTGAAATAGCAGATAGCGTAGGAGCTGTTTTGCTTGTGGATATGGCACATTTTGCAGGTCTTGTTGCTGGAAAGGTGATGGTGGGAGAATATAACCCTATACCTTATGCACAGATCATCACTTCCACAACCCATAAAACCCTAAGAGGGCCTAGAGGGGGGATAATCCTTTGTCAAAAAGAGTTTAGAGAAGTGGTTGATAAGGGTTGTCCGATTACTTTAGGAGGGCCACTTCCTCACGTCATTGCCGCCAAAGCCGTTGCTTTTAAAGAGGCAAATACACCCTCTTTTTGCGTCTATGCAGAACAAGTAGTAAAAAATGCTCAAGCGTTAGCAAACAAATTAATGCATCATGGGGTTCATGTTCTTACTGGAGGAACAGAAAACCACCTGATGGTTTTTGAGGTTCCCTCTTCTTTTGGTTTGACTGGATTACAAGCTGAAAATGCTCTTAGACAGGCGCATTTTACAGTGAATCGCAACAGCATACCTTTTGATAAAAATGGGCCTTGGTTTACTTCAGGTATACGTATAGGAACAGCTGCTTTAACTACTTTGGGAATGAAAGAGCAAGAGATGATACAAATTGCAGATTGGATTTATCTATTGCTTAAACATACAAAACCTGCTAAAGCAGAAAAAGGAAATAGCCGTTCTTTAGTAGAAATTGACTCTTCTATTCTCAAGGAGATTCAAAAACACATAAGTATTTTATTAAAACGGTTCCCTCTATATCCAGATTTGATCTTTGATTGAAAAAAAAGGATGTAACCCTAGATAATGTTTTTGCCAGATGCTAAAAATGAGACTGAAAAAAATGAGGTATTTATGTCGTTAGTGAGCCAAAGGCAAGAAGCGAATCAGAAATTCCCTTTAGGATCGCTCGATGATAAGATTGATGAAGTACTGCTTAAATCCAGAAGAATTTTCTTTTGTGATGCTGTAGATAGCAGTACTGCTCGTAATGCAATTCGCAAATTATGGTACTTGGAGTTAATGAATCCAGGTAAGCCTATTTTATTTATTATTAATTCACCGGGTGGATCAGTTGATGCGGGTTTTGCTGTTTGGGATCAGGTTAAGATGATCACTTCACCTGTGACAACGCTTGTTACAGGGATTGCTGCTTCTATGGGTTCTGTTTTAAGTCTATGTGCTGCTCCCGGAAAGCGTTTTGCAACCCCCCATTCCCGTTTTATGATTCATCAACCTTCTATTCATTCCGTGATTCGCGGACAAGCGACCGATTTGGAAATTCAAGCAAGAGAAATCTTGAAAACCAGAAAGGGAATTGTAGATATCTATGTAGAAGCAACACGAAAGCAAGCAGAAGAGATTGATAAAGCGTTAGATCGTGATATGTGGATGAGTGCAGATGAGGCCTTAGAATTTGGTCTACTTGATAAAGTGGTTTCTAGTTATCAAGATCTAGAAGCGTGATTTTTACTAAATACCATGGAATTGGTAACGATTTTATATTGATCGATCAGAGAAGATCTCCTATAGAGGAGAGTACTTTTTTTGTTCAAATACCCAGAATCTGTGATAGACATTTGGGAATAGGAGCAGATGGGGTGCTCTTGCTTGAAAGTTCTAAACGTTCTGATCTACAAATGCGCATCTTCAATAGCGATGGTAGTGAAGCTGATATGTGCGGCAATGGGATTAGGTGCGTTGCTGATTATGAGATTGCGCACAAACCTAAAATTGAAATCGAAACGAGAAATGGTGTATTTACCTGCTGGCGTAAAGAAGACCAAATAGGGGTTGATTTAAAACAACCTTTAATCTGTCATTGGCCAATGAAAATCCATGAATGGAGTGTCTATGTGGTTAAAGTTGGTGTTCCTCACGCAGTTGTTTTTTTGTCCTCGTTTGATCAAATTGATCTCATAAAGATAGCTCAAGAGATTCGATCTGTCTTTATTTCTGAAGGGATAAATGTAAATTTTGCAAGCTTTTTAAAAGGACAGCTTGTTGTTCGCACTTATGAGAGAGGAGTAGAAAATGAGACCATTTCTTGTGGTACGGGTTTTGCTGCCGTTGCATTTGTTGTGAGTAAACTCTATAACTTCCCACAGCCTATTTTGATAGCAAGTGCTTCTGATAAGATGACTAAACAGATGAAGTTTTTTATTTCTACAAAGGGAAATATACAGATGCTAGCAGAAGCCTGCCGAGTATTTTCAGGCAGTTTGCATTTAGCTTAAATTTTTTAAGCATATTGCAAACATATCGATAGCTAGGCATGCTCACAAATAAGGGGAACTCTATCTTAAAATTTTTACATCATGTCTGAATTTTCTTTTTCGCAAAAAAATCTAACAAAAGCTAAACAGCTATTGTTAGAACAATCTGTTAGAAAAATTTTATTTTCAGAAGCGACCTATCAAATAGAAATATTTGATAAAGAAAATACACATTCTTTTTCACCTTTTTTACATATAGATGATCAAGGAAAAATTCTAGAGGGATTTTGTTCCTGTGATGAAGCCGAAGAGACCCAATCCTGTGCACATCTTGCTGCTGCGTATTTAACTATTTTTAATGGGAATCTACAACCTCTGCATGTGCGTTTTCGTCATAGTTTTTGGAATTGCTTATGTCAAATTTTTTGTAGTCGACATGGATATAAAACAAATGTACTACGAAAAAAGGAAAAAGCTTATGAAATTAAATCCTCTACGAATAAACTTCTTTTTCATATAAAATCTTTAACCGCTGCAACCAAAAAATATTTACATACACTTTTTTTTGAACGAACGATTGAAACAGAAGAAACCTCTCTTAAATTTTCTAATTTGACTCCTGAAGAGCTGCAATTGTGGAAAGAAGGAAATCCTAGCCATCGACTAAAATATGAATTGTGTTTTTGGTCTGATCTTGCAAAATGGCTAATGTTGCTCCAGGAGAGGAAAAAACCTTATACCATTTCTTTTGAAGAAAAGGAAAAGCAGCTTCCTGATTGGCTAACGATTCAATTTACTGGTTTATTAAAAATAAAATGTTATCTCTCAGAGGTCCATTGGCCACAGTTAATTCCTGTTTTAAAAACAGTAGATTCACCGCTTATTGTTCATGGACAACCCTATTCCTATATTCGAGCTATTCATTATAATGAAGTGGATAAAAAACTTTTTATCGAAATGGATCAATCCCAAAAACAGCAACAAGAAGAAAAAGCCAAAGGGACTTCTGTAGGAGACTTTGTTTTTATTCCTAAAAAAGGCTTTTTTCCTGCTACCATAGATCCTATTTTTGAACAAAGAGAGATTTCTGCACAAAAAATTGGAAAAATATTTTTTAAGCATGCACCCATTTTACAGAGATTTTTGAATAAACCAATGCATTTGGGCAACAATTGCATTCAATATGATCTTTTTTTTGATATAGAAGAGAGACTACATATTGAATGTTTCCTCTTTGAAAAAAAAGATCTACAAAAAAAATCCTCTGCGCGATTTGGCAATTGGGTTTATCTAGAAAAAAAAGGATTTTTTCGAGTAGAAAATTGGTTATTTGATGGTATTACAAAAATTATCGAAAGAGCTGATGTTTCAGAATTTGTTTCTCAGCATAGAGCGTGGCTTAATAATTTTCCTCTCTTTCAAACACATGTCTACACCATTGAATCTCAATTGCGCTTTTTTGTGACAGCATCAAAGCAGCTGAAATTTGAATCCGCTATAGAAATACTTGAAGCAGAGGATAAAATCAGCGATTTCGGAGCATGGATTTATGTAAAAGATCAAGGGTTTTTTGCCAAGCGCACTCAGCTACAAGCGGGTTCTATCCATTCAGGGTTAACGATTGAAAAAGATCGAATTGCAGAATTCATTCAGATGCATCGAGAAGAATTGGAAGGTATTAAAGGATTTTTTTCCCCTATCTGTCCTATTCTAAAAAGTGGCTATGAAATTAGCCTGAAAAATGGGCAAATTTTTGTGCAATCCGTTATGCAATTTTTACCCGAGTATCAGGATAAAAATGTGCAAGTCTTCGATGAATTTACCTATGTGGAAAATCAAGGATTTTACGAGATTGCTTTTGAGCAGCAATTAAAGAAAAAATACGTGCCAAGTGCTTTTATTCCTAAAGAGCAAGAGGCTAATTTTGTCTTGTATGATTTAAATACGTTAGTAGACCAGATTATTGTTCTACAAAAGGAATTAACTAAACCACATTCGTTGCAATTAGAAATACGTAATTTAGAACATAAAAAAAAAAAATCCCACTTTCAATGGCATATGCGGCTTGTGTTTATCAGTGAGCTTGGAGAAGTAGATGCAAAAGAGATTTGGCAAGCAATCATGGGAAATCGTCCTTATCTTTTTACACCAGCTGGCCTTATCATCTTGAAACAATCTCGCTTTAATTGGTTAAAAGCGATTCGTAAACAGCAATGGGATGCGAAATCTTTTCTAAAATGTACAACACTAGATTGGTTGCGATTAACCGTTTTTGAAGAGATAAAAGCTCCAGAAGGGAGGTCTACACAAGCTGTGCAGACCAGGAAATGGTTAGAGAGCATTTCTCAATTTGAAACACAAACCCCAATGGATCTAACCGGATTTCAAAGTAGGCTACGGGCTTATCAGGAAACAGGAGTCAATTGGCTTTGGTTTTTATATACCTATGGACTCTCAGGAATGCTTTGTGATGAGATGGGTCTTGGCAAAACGCATCAAGCTATGGGTCTTATTGCGGCTGTATTTAATTATTTGCAAAAAAGAGCTAAGTTTCTAGTGGTTTGCCCTACCTCCGTTATATACCATTGGGAAGAATTATTAAAAAATTTTTTGCCAAAGGTGCGAGTTCTAACTTTTTATGGGGTAGGGCGCAATTTTGATCTTTTTACAACACAAGCAGACCTTTTATTAACTTCTTATGGGGTATTGCGCAGTGAGAAAACCCTTCTTTCTCAATATACCTTTGATCTTATCATTTTTGATGAAGTGCAAAATGCCAAAAATTCCCAATCCCAAACGCATAAAGCTTTGAAAACCCTTCATGCACATATGCGTCTTGGATTAACCGGAACGCCTATTGAAAATAGTTTACTAGAACTAAGATCCTTATTTGAAGTGATTGTGCCAGGATACTTACCCCAAGAAGCTCACTTTAAACATCTATTTGTCAATCCGATTGAAAAAGGACAAGACCAAGCTAGAAAAGCGCTGCTCAAGCGATTAGTCGATCCTTTTATTTTACGACGTAAGAAAAAAGAAGTGTTACTAGAGCTACCGGAAAAAATTGAGGAAATTTCTTATTGTGATCTTTCTGAAGAGCAAAAAAAAATGTATAAGGCTGCTTTTTTTCAACAGAAAAGTCAACTTATGCAGCAAATAGAAGATGAAAAGAAACCACTTCCCTATCTACATGTATTTGCTTTGTTATCCACTCTAAAGCAGATTTGCGATCATCCCTGTCTCATTAATAAGCAATTCGATGAATTCCATAAACATCAGTCAGGAAAATGGGACTTGTTTGTCCAACTATTGCAAGAGACAAGAGATAGTGGACAAAAACTTGTAGTGTTTTCGCAATACCTAAATATGCTTAATCTCATTGAAAAATATCTCAAAGAACAGAACATTGGCTTTGCGGGCATTAGAGGGAGTACGCGTAATCGCAGAGAGATGCTCGATAGATTTAAACAAGACCCTGCTTGTGTTGTTTTTGTTGCTTCTCTACAAGCAGCTGGTGTTGGAGTAGATCTTGTGTCTGCATCCGTTGTGATTCATTACGATCGCTGGTGGAATCCAGCGCGTGAAAATCAAGCAACCGATCGTGTACATCGCATTGGTCAAAATCGAGGTGTACAAGTATTTAAATTAGTCACTAAAAACACCATTGAAGAACACATTCACAAGTTGATCGAAAAAAAGCAAGCGCTCATGGAAGGGGTTATTGAGTTCACAGATCAGGATCAAATCAAAAAATTAAACCGTGAAGAATTAATCCATTTGGTGCACCTAATCGATCAGGATGTAAAAAAAATATAAAAATTTACAATAAATTCTCTGAAGAAGTACGCTAGATCTCTTTTTTAGAGGGTGTTTTCAAATGAAATATATTGTTATTTTTGTGCTTATCATTGTTGGCGCATTTTTCTTTTTTCCCTTTATCAAACCTAAAAGCAAAATGTCAGTTCTTCGCCTCAATATGAAAACAGAACCCAAAACCATGGATCCGCGCAAAGGAGTAGATAGATACTCCATGCAAATGCATTTTTTATTTTTTGAAGGGCTTGTGAAAGCATATCCGGACCAATCTATGAAACTAGCTCAAGCTAAATCCTACGAAGTATCAGAAGATAAACTCACCTATACTTTTCACTTAAGAGACACCGTTTGGTCTAATAACACCCCTGTTACGGCTTACGATTTTGAACAAACCTGGAAAGATATTCTTAGATCCGATTTTCCCTCAATGAGTGCATCGTTATTCTCTTCTATAAAAAATGCAGATGCAGCAAAACAAGGGCTTGTTTCTCTAGATGAAGTGGGGATTAAAGCAATAGATGCAAAAACCCTTGTGATTACTTTAGGAATACCGAATCCTTATCTTTTCAAATTGCTATCTTTTAGTGCTTTTTTTCCTGTAAATATAGAAAACGATCGAAAAAATCCCCATTGGCCTGAAAAGGTAGGACCTAATTTTTTATGTAACGGTCCTTATCTATTAGAAAAGTGGATCCCTAGCAATCAAGTCGTTGCTAAACGTAATCCTCAATACCGAAAGACAGAAGATCTACATCCAGAAAAAATCATTTTTAACATAGTTGAAAATGATGCAATAACGTTAGAGATGTTTGAGAAGGGTTTAGTGGATGTAATTGGAGATTGTCTAACCAGTATTCCTTTAGAAGCGCTTCCTGATTTAGAAAAAAAATGGAGCATTTCTCGTGCGCCAAAACCCTCTTCTCTATTCATTAATCTTAATACAGATAAAGTCCCCTTTAATAATTCTAAAATTCGCAGGGCACTTGGGCTCGCGATTAATCGGCGAGAATTAATCGAAATATCTGGTATGGATCAGAATCAAGCAAACCTATCAGCAACGAGTATGATTCCTCCTTGTTTAAAAGAAAATCGCTGTTGTTCTTTTTTTAAAGATCATGATATCATTCAAGCACGCGTTTTGCTGGAAGAAGGATTAAAAGAACTAGGGCTTACCAAAGAGGTTTTTGCATCTGTTGTTCTTTACTATTATGCCTATTCTTCTGGAACAAATAAATTGATGCAAATCATCCAACAGCAATGGTTAAAGGCTTTGGATCTTTTCATTAAGATAGAGTGTTTAGAGTTTGGAGTTGCAATAGACAAACTCATCAGGAGAGATTATTCTATGGGTTTTGCTTGTTGGATTGCCATGTTCGACGACCCTATGAATTCTCTTGGAAAATTTAAATCTAAAATGCATGCAACCAACTTCTGTAACTGGGAAAGTCCAGAATACACGCAATTACTTAACCAATCTTTTTACGAAGAAGGGGAAGCGAGATTGGATATTCTGGAACAAGCGGAAAAAGTTTTTTTAAGCGAGATGCCCTATATTCCTTTATATCATGAGGACTATGTATATATCATAAACCCACGGCTGCCTTTTACCATCCCGCTTTGGTGTAATGATCGGATGTTAATACCTTCAAAAGGTACAAAATAATTGTCATGCAGAAAAATATAATCCAAACAGAAAGGTTAATTCTACGACCTTGGAAAAAAAAAGATCTTGAGTCGTTTGCAAAGCTTAATCAAGATCCACGAGTCATGGAATATTTTCCCTCTTTAAAAAGCTATAAAGAGATTCAGGAAGAATATAATCGTATCGTAGAAGATTTTAAAAAAGAGGGTTTTGGGCTTTGGGCGGTTTCTATAATAGGAGGCGCTGATTTTATCGGTTTTATTGGTTTAAACCGTGTGAAGTTCACAGCACATTTTACACCAGCTGTTGAAATAGGTTGGAGATTAATGGCTGATTACTGGGGCAAAGGGTATGCAACAGAAGGAGCCATGGCTTGCTTGAAATATGGGTTTGAAACGTTGCATCTTGACGAAATCGTCAGTTTTACAACACTTGCAAACAAGCGCTCCGTAGCTGTTATGGAAAGAATCGGGATGTCACGTAATCCAAAAGATGATTTTGACCATCCGAAATTAGCAGAAGGTCATCCCTTAAGAATACATGTGTTATATCGGTTACAAGCAAATGAATGGAAGTGCTTAGTAAAGTCTAGTAAATGTTGAATTTTCTTCTATTCATTTAAATTGCTCCTTTTCTTCAGCTTTTAGCTATTTTATCTCTATATAAGCCATTAAATGTTTTTACCTCAGCAGAGGTAGAAAAGCCTATGTTAGACCCAAGAATCTAGATTATTTTAACTGCTCAAGTTTTTTTCTAGCAAAGCTATAATTTCATCTTGTACATCTGTATTTACTCCATCTTCAAGTTCTAGTTTTTTACCACAACCATTTGGACATTTAGGATCTTCACCCTTATTTATAGCAGCTGTTATAGTTATTTAAAATATTATTGATAAAGTTGTATATTTTTCTCCAACAAAATATATGGAGGTAGAGAAATGCCTAAACCTTATTCAATGGATCTAAGA
>NZ_JAAVTY010000026.1:0-15298 GCF_018642185.1 Candidatus Rhabdochlamydia sp. W815
AAGAAATACACTCCATACTTTTACAGTTATTCCCAAAAGATGGGTTGTAGAGCGTTTTTTTGCGTGGATAGAAAAATGTCGCAGGCTATGGAAAAATTGCGAAAGAAAACTACATACAAGCCTGAATATGGTGGTTCTTGCTTTTATTGCTCTAATTTTGAAAAGATTTTAAACAGGCTCTTAGATCCATTGAATAAGGTTTAGGCATTTCTCTACCTCCATAATATTTTGTTGGAAAAAAATATACAACTTTATCAATAAAATTTTAAATAACTATAATAGAGAGGTTATGCTCAGAACAATAATTTTTTCCTGTTTTTCTATCTGCTTTACAACCACAGACGAAAATCTTTTGGATCCCACAGATCCCAATCGTATTCCGTAACTTTTAAGCAAGCTCCTTACAACCTCAATGTTGAGTTTATCTCTTTGTTTTTCAAATAGATAAACGAATTTTTCTCGGTGAAAATCCTAAAAGCTATAAGGATTGAATCGAATAAGAAAAAATACACTGGTTTTATGAAAATGAAATACAAAGAAATGGGTGACTTATAGATAGATACATATAGTATTAGTTGTTTATAATTATTAACTATGCTTTGTGCAATTGCAGTTTATGTGAGGCAGTTTAAAAACCTCGTATTCAGGTAGATGTTTGCTCAGAAAAACTCCTCTTAAACTATGCTAAAAAAAAGTGGACAAAGGATCCACATCGATAGAGAGTTTGATCTCTTTGTGTTGTGGTATCTGATGTAATGGGAGGAGTATAGGGATCAATTTTTTCGCTTTAATGAGAAACTGATAGCGGAATAGATCTTTAATTTTAGCATGACCGCAGGCAATAAGCGGTAGAATTTCACAGTTATTTATCAGTTTTCTCTTTAGATCTTTTCGAATTTTTTCTGCATATTCTACAACTTGGGATTCTATTTTTCCGCTAAAAATCAGTTTTACAAGCCTGGTAAAAGGAGGATAGCAAAATAGCCTACGTGTTTGTATTTCTTGAGCAAAAAAACCTTCAAAGTTTTGTTGTTGTGCTAGAGAGAGAATCATGTGCTCTGGAAGAAGGGTTTGGATGAGCACTTCTCCTAATAGAGATCCTCTTCCAGATCTTCCAGCTACTTGCGTGAGCAATTGGAAGGTGGTTTCACTAGCTCGGAAATCAGGAATTTGCAAGTTGCTATCAGCCATGAGAACACCTACTAATGTCACTAAAGGAAAATGCAGGCCTTTTGCGATCATTTGTGTTCCGATCAACACATCAGCTTTGCCTGTGCGAAACTGTTTTAATAATAGTTCGTGGCTTCCTTTGTGACGAGTTGTATCCCTGTCAATACGCAGTGTGCGCGCTTCTGGTAGAAGAGCCTTTAAAGAACGCTCTACTAATTCTGTGCCGACCCCTTTAAATTTTAGTTGTCCTTCCGCATGGCATTTAGGACAAGATTTAGGGGGAGGGAAAAGAGAGAAGTCGCATAGATGACACGTAAATCGGTTTTCTTTGAAATAAAAGGTCAAAGAGATATCGCAATGAGGACAACTTATAACGTATGAACAGTTTAAGCATAGTTGTGAAGTGTGATAGCCCCTTCGGTTTAAAAAAAGCAGAACCTGTTCACCAAGTGCTATCTTCTGTTTAATTTTCTCAATCAATATTTCAGAAAATAGAGTGAATCCCTTGGCTTTTTGATATTGAGGGCGCATATCAACGATTTGTATTTGTGGCAAATGAGCTTTGTCCGCTCGTTTGGACAACGTATTTAAATGGTATTTATCTAAAAGAGTATTTTGATAGCTTTCTAAGCTAGGTGTTGCACTGCCCAGGATTACTGTTGCTTGGTTTAGCTTAGCACGCATAACAGCTATATCACGTGCATGGTATCTAGGAGACTCTTCTGTTTGTTTGTAAGAGCTCTCATGTTCTTCATCAACAATGATTAGACCTAAGTGGCAAGTAGGGCTAAATATAGCAGATCTAGCTCCAATGACAATAGGAGTGATATGAGTGGCGATATTATGCCAAGCATCTCTTTTTTCCCCAGCAGAGATCCGATAGTGCAAAATGGATAATTTTTGCAAAAATCTACTTCTTAATCTTTCAATGGTTTGAGAAGTTAAGGCAATTTCTGGCACAAGAAAGATGATGCTTTTTCCTTGTTCTAGTGCATGTTGAATAGCTTGTAAATATACTTCTGTTTTTCCACTTCCCGTCACTCCATATAGTAGATGTGTCTGAAACAGGTTTGTATTTAAGCTGTGTTTTATAGATTCAAGCGCTTTTACCTGTTCAGGATTTAATGCTTTTGGTTTGGTTCTAAAAAACTCCCATTCTAACAATTTAGAGCGATCAATGGTAATCGAAGAGCAACTTAGTATATTTTTTTTAATCAGTGTATTAATAGGGCTACGAGAGACATTTGCTTTTTCCATCAGTTCACTAAGCAATAATCCTTTAGGAGCTTGTAGAAGAGTCGATACTACTTCAGCTTGCGTATGAGAGGTTAAACGCAAGCTTTCGCATAACTCTTTTAACCTTGATTTATCAAGAAGAGGTTTTATAAATAACTGTTGTTTAGTCCCTGTATCTTTGCGCACGCTAGGTGGCAGGATAACTTGCAAGACTTTACGTAAAGGACAGCAATAGTAATGTGCCATCCATTTAGCAAGAGAGACTAGATCTTTGGGTAAAACAGGCGTATCTAAAAGCTCGATGATTTTACGTAGCTTTTTTACTGGAGAGTTTTGCTTAATTTCGATAACCGTAGCTAATCTGGTAGATCCTTGTAGAGGAACCTTTACACGAGATCCAATATAAATACGACCTATAAAGCTCGGACAGACCTTATAGTCAAGAGTCATATTAATAGCTTGGTCTAAAATTACAGAGACGATGCTGCCGGAGTTAAGATCTGACATAGAGATTTCCAAAGAGCGGTTTTTTGATCAGGCTGTGTATATATTTCTAATGTTTCAAGAACAATAAGAGCAGCAGTTGCTAGAAAGTGCTGGTTTTTCTCTTGTTTATAATACAGCATCAATTCAGTGTATTGCTGCGCTGCCTGCGTGAGAATGATCAATTTAAAGCTATTTTTTTTGAAAAAAGATTCCCAGCCTTTTTCTTTTTCTAATTTTGTACCAGAAATTAATTTGGTAACGGATAAACGATCATGAATAGCTCTTGCGAGATCTTTTAAAAAAAGAAGTTCTTCATTGGAAATAGGACCAGTAATGATTACCACTTCTATTTGCTCGCTCCAGGCGTTAGCTGCTTTTTGTGCTTTGAGATCATCGAGTATTGTATCGTGTAATTTCATATTAGGGGCAATCTTCTGGAGGACAGATCGAACAGAAGGCCAACGATCAACAGGTGCTTGTTTTAAAATAGCCTTCTGTTTTACTGCTTGTGGTTTTATCAAAGGCTTTTTGACAGGAAGATGAAAAAATCCGTAAGTCTCTGGTGAAATACGTAAAGAGCAAGGGCTTTCTTTGAGTAAACTGGCTGTTTGTTTAATCAGATCAAATAGTTCTTTCTGAAATGGATTCTGTGTAAACATAAGAGTACATGCTTTTTATTCTATCTGGATATTACATGAAGTCTTAGATTGTTTACAGGTTTAGTTCTTAGGAACAAAAAAGCATTATTTTATTTCTTAAACTTGGATAAATTCTATTTTTTGAAATTTAATCAAGATTCATGTTAGCTTATGTCAATACATTTTTCCTTTGGTGAAATCATGGCCATTCCACAGAAGAGTTTATCTTTTTCAACATCTTTTATTCCTTTTTCAGAAAATGTTTTTCATGAGGAACCTGTGAGCATTTTTCAAGATAACCTTAATCAATTAAAAACCCATTCCTCAGAGTTCAAGTTAATTGATAAAGCAATACAGAGGATTTCAAAAGGTGATCTTAAGCCACAAGTTGCATGGAAAATCTTTAACGATAAAATAGCTGATTATAAAACAGTAATAAACCCCTTTCCTGTCATATCCTGCCTACAAGATCTACAGAAACTAGAAATACAGCTAGAAGATCATTTTTTAGAGCAGCTTTGGAATGTTTTAATAGATAGTGGTGCTCCTCAGCTAAATTCAATAACCAAAAAAAGAGAGTGGTTTGAAGATGAAAAGAATCAATCTTTATTAGATACAATAACTGTTCTAGATTTGCGAAATTCTGAACTTATTTTTCTACCTAGAGAAATGTATCAATTACGTAATTTAAAAAAGTTAGATCTTAGTCAAAATCAAATTGAATTTTTACCAGAATCGATCAAAGTTTGGACGCAGCTTGAGGAGCTAGACCTTAGCTTTAATCAACTGATAACGCTACCTGATCGTGGAATTGAGCATTTAACAAACTTAAAAAATCTAAATGTAAGCGGTAATACTCTTAAGCGTCTGCCTCGATCCATTGGATATCTTAAAAACTTGAAAATACTCAATGTTGAGGAGAATTGCTTAAAAGAGCTCCCAAAAGAGATTAGGCAATGTAGTTTTTTAGAAGTGCTTAAAGTATCGAGCAATGAATTATCCCAATTACCTAGGGAACTTAAAGATTTAACCTCTCTTACGGAATTTTCTGCTGCTGATAATGAATTAAGGTATTCATCTGAAGAATTACAAGCACTTGGAGTAAATAGCTGGGAACAAATAGAAAAAGTAGACCTCTCGCAAAACTATCTAAATACAACAGTAGAGGTTCTTCAAACCTTATGGACAAATGCAAGTATCATTAGGCATAGCCACTATGAAAAAGTGTAAACTCTGAAGTTTTTTTCATCTCTTTAGCTTCAAGCATCTGACCTTTTTTAAAAAAAGTTCGATATTCAAGATGCAAAAAAGTCAATATTTGGTAAATATTTTATTTTCATGAAATAAATTTTATATTAACTCATTGTCAATGAATTCTAGCACAATCAGCTACACCAAACAGACTTCCTGATTTAAAAAACCGCTAAAATGGTTTTAATTCATTTCAAAGAGGGAAGAAGCATATGCTATAGGGTCAAATCGCTCTAATTCTTCCATTTTCTCACCTGTGCCAATCCATTGAATAGGAACGTGAAGTTTTTTGTAGATTGAAAGAACTATGCCCCCTTTAGCAGAACCATCGAGTTTAGTCATAATTAACCCTGTTAAGGGAGTGAACTTATGAAAGGTTTCTGCTTGATCGATAGCATTTTGCCCTGTGGTTGCGTCTAAGACAAGCAGGGTTTCGTGAGGAGCTGAAAGGATCGGTTTTTGCATGACGCGTTTCATCTTCTCCAGCTCTTGCATAAGAGCTGTTTTATTTTGTAGGCGACCTGCTGTGTCGATTAAGACTATATCTATGTTGCGAGCTTTAGCAGCTGTTAATGTGTCAAAGACGACAGCTGAAGGGTCAGCACCGGTTTTACCTTTGACAATATCTACTCCGATTTGATTAGTCCAAAGCTCTAGTTGCTCTACTGCTGCAGCGCGAAAAGTATCCGCTGCTCCAATTAATACTTTTTTATCTTGTTTTTTAAATTGATAGGCGAGTTTTGCAAGGGAAGTGGTTTTTCCACTGCCATTAACCCCTACGATCAAAATCACATGAGGTGTTTTCTCTTCTGAGTGCTTAAGAGAAACAAGGGGAGGTTCTTGAAGTATAGATAACGTGTATTCATAAAATATCTTTAAAATATCGTTGATTTCCGCTTTAGGTTGTAGGCGTAGGGTACTGCGTGCTTTTTCAACGAGCAAAGAAGCACATTCTGATCCTAGATCTGCTTCAAAGAGAATTTGCTCTAGCGCTTCGAAGGTTTCTTCGTTCCATGGCTTCCCAAATAAAGAGCGAATTCTATGGGAAAGAGCAGACCTGGTTTTAGACATAGCCTGCTTAATTTTTTGAAAGCCTTCTTTAAGAAAACCAAACATAAGGACCCTTTTTTAATTGCTTGAAAAAAAACTCTATCAGATAAAGAGATTCAAGCAAAGCAAAGAGAAACAAAATGAATACACACGAATATCAAGCCAAAGAGATACTTATATCCTATAAGATACCCATCCCGAGATTTGGGATAGCCAGTTCTATCGAAGGCGTAGAAGCTGTCTTAAGAGATCTTTCTCTAGAAGAAGCTGTAATAAAAATTCAGGTTCATGCCGGAGGAAGAGGTAAAGCTGGAGGCGTAAAAATTGCACATGGCCGACAAGAGATCCTTAAAACTACGCGGAAACTGATAGGGATGAAAATGGTCAATAACCAAACGGGATCTCAAGGGGTGATTGCACATCAAGTTTTAATTTCTGAAGTGGTTGCGATTAAAAAAGAGTATTACTTAAGTGTTGTTATCGACCGAGAGAAGAAGCAAGTTGTTTTAATCGCTTCTGCAGAAGGAGGGGTAGAGATTGAAGAGATTGCGCTTAAAAATCCTGAGAAAGTTTTAACGATTCCCATTGGCTTAAGCGGTGTCTTGCGCCCTTTTCAAAAAATCCAGTTGATTAAATTTATGCAGTGGAAAGCAGAAATGGCTAAACAGGGTGCTCAAATAGCACAAAGTTTAGTACAAGCTTTCATGGATACCGATGCATCTTTGTTAGAGATTAACCCTTTGGTTGCTGATCAAAATCATCAACTCTGGGCTTTAGATGCTAAGCTTGTAGTTGATGACAATGCGCTTTTTAGACAGCAGAAGATCGCCGATTTTTACGATCCTTCACAAGCAATACCAAATGAGGTGAAGGCCAAAGAACATGATTTAGCCTACATTGCTTTAGAAGGTAATATTGGTTGCATGGTCAATGGAGCAGGACTTGCTATGGCTACAATGGATATCATTCAATATTATGGGGGCAAACCTGCTAATTTTTTAGATGTAGGAGGAGGCGCTTCTAAAGAAAAAGTAGCTGAGGGGTTTAAGATCATTTTAAGCGACCCTAATGTAAAAGCTATATTGGTAAATATTTTTGGTGGGATTATGAATTGTGCCACATTAGCAGAAGGAATTATAGCAGCGGTTAAGGAAATAAAGATCCATGTTCCTTTAGTTGTGAGAATGGAAGGAACTAATGTAGAAGAAGGAAGGCGACTTTTAGAACATGCTCATTTAGCAATCATTACAGTGGATGGTCTGGCTAATGCGGCAAAGAAGGTAGTTGAAACGCTCAAAGGTAAGGAATAAATGGCTATTTTAATTCATAAAAATACACGTGTAATTACTCAAGGAATTTCTGGCAGATCTGGGCGTTTTCATACAGAGCAATGTCTGTTATATGGATCACGATTTGTAGGAGGAGTCACTCCTGGTAGAGGAGGAGAGACCATTTTAGATTTACCGGTCTTTGACACTGTTAGGGAAGCTAAAAAAAAAACAGAGTGTGATGCAACGGTCATTTTTGTGCCGGCTCCGTATACAGCAGATGCTATTTTAGAAGCAGAAGACGCTGGAATTGCACTGATTGTCTGTATTACAGAAGGAATCCCTGTCAAAGATATGCTAGAGGTTTCCAGAGTTATGCAACTGAGT
Organism: Candidatus Rhabdochlamydia sp. W815; assembly: GCF_018642185.1. Classification (NCBI taxonomy): domain Bacteria; kingdom Pseudomonadati; phylum Chlamydiota; class Chlamydiia; order Parachlamydiales; family Candidatus Rhabdochlamydiaceae; genus Candidatus Rhabdochlamydia; species Candidatus Rhabdochlamydia sp. W815. The sequence continues at coordinate 7,487 of NZ_JAAVTY010000026.1, forward strand.
AAATTCAGTCGTCTCATTGGACCAAACTGCCCTGGCATCATTACACCAGGGGAGTGTAAGATTGGGATTATGCCAGGATATATTCATAAAAAAGGAAAAATTGGCATCGTTTCTAGATCGGGAACCCTTACCTATGAAGCGGTTTGGCAAACCACTCAGCTAGGTCTTGGGCAAACAACTTGTGTGGGAATTGGAGGAGATCCTTTAAATGGAACAAACTTTATTGATGTGATAAAACTTTTTCAAGAAGATCCTAAAACACAAGGAATTCTTTTAATAGGAGAGATCGGAGGCTCCGCTGAGGAAGAAGCTGCAGAGTGGATTAAAGAGCATTGCTCTAAGCCTGTAGCAGCTTTCATTGCAGGAACCACCGCACCAAAAGATAAACGCATGGGTCATGCAGGTGCGATTATTTCTGGAGGAAAAGGAGGCGCTCGCGATAAGATAAACGCATTAAAAAACGCTGGGGCGTTTATAGCAAAATCTCCTGCAGAAATGGGACAAGCTATGGCGGAAGCATTAGATAGGTTTTAAAATATGTTGTACATTCCAGGTCGTATTCCCATTATCATTCATCCTGCATTTTGGGTATTTTCCGCGCTTATTGGTTATGTAAATAGTTTAAGTTTACTAGGGACTCTGGTTTGGATTGCAGTGATTTTTATCTCTGTTCTTTTTCATGAATTCGGTCATGCATTAACAGCGTTTTGTTTCAAACAAAAGCCTCGTATAGAGTTAGTTGCTTTAGGAGGACTTACTTATCATGAAGGGAAGAGATTAAAATTTGGCAAACAATTTCTGATTGTTTTCAACGGACCTTTTTTTGGATTTATTTTATTTGGAATAGCTACTTTTCTTCTGCAATACCCAGCTTTAGGTCAAGGGAATCTAGGATTAATACTACGGCTTTTACAAGGGATAAATCTATTTTGGACCATTTGTAATTTGCTGCCTGTTTTCCCCTTAGATGGAGGGCAGCTTTTGCGCATCATTTTAGAAGCTATTTGGGGAGTAAAGGGGATTAAGTATTCTCTGATTACAAGTATTGTGATAGCACTAGTATGCAGTTTGTTATTTTTTTTAATGCAGGGGTTTTTTATTGGATCTTTACTGTTTCTTTTAGCCTTTCAAAGCTACGATACCTATCGTAAATCACGAGCAATGAGCAGCTCAGATCGCAATCAAAAGCTACACGGGCTCATGGAAAAAATAGAGGCAACAACCGATAAAAAAGTTGCTATGGACCTTTGTGAAAAAGTTCGTATTCAAGCCAAAAAGGGAATGATTTTTAATCAAGCAACGGAGTACCTTGCTTTCTTATGTCTTGAGCAAGATTTATATAAACAAGCCTACGATTTGTTATTACCTATTCAAAAAGAGATTAACATTGAAGCTCTTTGCCTTCTACATAAAGCAGCCTTTGATCAGAAAGAGTTTTCTTTAGTAACGCAGATTGGAGCGCAATGCTTTCAATCCAAACCTCATCCAGATATTGCGATTCGCAATGCTTGTGCAAGTGCTGCTCTTAAGGAGCCTACAGCCGCAGTTGGCTGGCTAAAAACCGCAGTGGACGAAGGAGTTGTTAATGTAGAATCTATGTTAGCTAAATCTATATTTGATCCGATCCGACAAGATCCACTATTTCAAGAATTACTTGACGTTTTATCAAAGGAGGATTAAATGTTGCTTTGGCTTATTTGTTTTCTATGCATCTCATTAACGGTTTGTGCAGAAGATAAAAAAAAACCAAGACCTAGACAAGCTCAGCCTCATTTTGTAGGAGTGGGTCGGCCTAAGAATCAAATGACCAAGAAAAAACAATCTCCTACCGATAAATACTTTTTAAGTAAAACCCCTCTAAAAAAACGCAAACAAAAAAAGATTGCAAAAAAGACAGAAAATCAAGAAGAACGTCCCTTTTATCAAAAACCAACGGATGTTGATAAAAGTTTAATTGTGAAATAGGACTTTCTCAAAACTCATTTACAGTCTATGATTTACTCACTTTTTTTAGAGCAGCAAGAGCACGGGTATGTGTTCTTAAGGTTACTTCAGTTGAATAGAACAGAAATAAGCCCCTCTATTACGATCACGAACTAGAAGCAGAATAGCTTTAGTGGTATTTTGATTAATTGCTTGATTAAACTCTAAAAGATTTGTCACTTTTTTATGATTGATCGTTTGAATTAAGCATCCTGGACGCAAACCTGCAAGCGCTGCTGGGGAATTGGGTTTTACTTTTGTAATCACAACACCCTCTTCTGTAGGCTTATAACCAAGCTGCTTAGCGTAATCTTCTGTTAACGTTTCGACCTGTAGTCCCAATTTTTGCACAATTCCATTTTCAGCCATTACATTATCGGAATTAGAGCCCAATTTTACAGAGATTTTTTTGGTCTCCTGATTGCGTTTTACTTTTAGCTGAATAGTAGAGCCGGGGAATTTTAGAGAAATCTCTGTTTTTAATCCTTCAGAGCTCTTAACAGGTTTATTGTCATACTCTAAAATAATATCGCCCTGTTTAAGACCTGCTTTATCAGCAGCAGACCCAGGAACAACTTCAGCAATAAGAGCTCCTTCTGGTTTTGATAAACCAAAGGCTTTAGCGATGTCTGCATCCATTGGTTGTAGAGTAACCCCTAAAAATCCACGTGTGACACTTCCCTTTTCTAAAAGCTGATTCATAATGTTTTTAGCCATATTGATCGGAATAGAAAAACTAATTCCCATATAGCCGCCGCTATTAGAAGCAATGGCTGTATTGATTCCAATCACTTCCCCTTTTGAGTTTAAAAGCGGACCACCTGAATTGCCACGATTAATTTGTACTGTGCTTTGAATGAAGTCCTCTAGATCATTAATATGTAGGTTCTGTCTTCCTTTGGCACTAATGATTCCTTGGGTAAAGGTGGATTTTAGAAGAAGGGGGCTGCCAATTGCAAAAGCTAGCTCTCCTATTTTAACAGATTCTGAATCTCCTAAGGGCAGATAAGGCAATGCAGCTATTTCTTTTGATTCAATCTTCAGAAGAGCAATGTCTGTATGTGGATCAGATCCCACTAATACAGCATCTACTTCTTGTCCATCGTGCAGAACAATCGTGATTTTATCACAATTATTCACCACATGCGCATTTGTCATAATGTGACCATCAACACTACAAAAAAAGCCAGATCCTGCATTTTTTTGAGGAGATGGTTGGGGCATTTGCCCAAAAAAACGATTAAATATTTCACTGTGAAATTCAAAAGGATTGTGTGCGCCGTAAGTTTCATTTACATTACTTTGAGCTTTTATAGAGATAACAGCAGGATTAGCGCTCTCATAGATTAGAGTAAATGCTTGTGATATCCGATCTAAAACCTGAGTTTCTTTTAGAGCTGGAATATGAATAGAATTTGCACTAAGAAGAATAATGCTTAAAACAAGAAAAATAGGAGATTGGATAGATGATTTTTTCATAATATAATCCCTTTAAATAAACTACAAATTGAGCATATAAAATATACACTTCTCTAAATTTTTGTAAACATAAGTAAAAACTTTAAGGTAGTTCTTGGTCAATTAGTTTCTCTATAGCTTCTTTAGCTACATTACTTGGAATAGCAAAAGATAAGCCTGTATAGAAACCTTCTTTATAGTACCGTGTGCTTCTATTCACTCCGATTACTTCTCCATCTAAATTGAGAAGAGGCCCTCCGGAATTGCCTGGGTTAAGACCGAGATTGACTTGTAGGGTATCTGGTTCTTGGAACTTATCTTTTTTTAATCTGCTTACAATTCCAAATGTTACGGTGGATTGCAGACCAAAAGGGTTACCAATTGCTATAACCCATTCTCCTAATTCAATGGAATCAGAATCAGCTAAAGCCAAGAAAGGAAGACCTTCTGCTTCGATTTTAATTAAGGCAATATCAGAAATAGGGTCTGCTCCTACTACGATACCATCGAATTGTAATTGGTTGCTTAACGTAATAGTAATTACATCTGCATCTTTAATTACATGCTCATTGGTTATAATATAACCATCTGCTGTAATTAAAAATCCTGAACCGATGCAGGCTCTTTTTTCGTTATTTCCCCACAAAGAACTAATCCAATTTACTTGAATGAATACAACAGCAGGAACAGATGCGTTTAGAATCTCAGTAAAAAAATTGGCTGCTTTTTTGGCATCTGAGACTTTAGGATATCTAGAAGGAAAAGGATAAGCAGCATAGCAGTTATTTAAGCAGAAAATGCTTAAAATAAGGAAAAAAAATGCTTGCATAAAGAGCCTAAATAGTAAAATCAACTAACACAGTTTTGCTTATCTTTTTTGATTTATTTAATCAGTGTTTTTTGTTTTTCTCGATAAGAAACAGCTGAACATATCAGTTGTGTTTTTTATTTTACAACTGATTTTTTATAGATGAGATATTTTAAATAGGAAAAATAGACAGAGGATTTTGCAAACCAGCATTTTCATTGTTGATTAATTCTTGATTGGCAAAGGAAATAAATATTCCTTGGGTGAGTTTGGGCTTTAACTCTTTTTCGACGATGTATTTTACATCTTTGATTGTGGTATTGAGAAGAGAGTTGCGGAATTCTTGGCGCATTTCTTTTGTTTTTTGACTGCGAAGACATCCATAAGCTATAAGAGCTCTGTTTTCTGTTGAAACAGGGGAATCTAAATCTTGGATAATAATAAGCTTTGCCTCTTCTAATTCTTGTACAGAGATTTTTCCCTTGCAGAGTTGATCAACTGCTTCGTGGAAATGCCCTCTAGTACCATAGATATGAGGATCTCGATAGGAGAGAAAATAAAAATGTCCCATTTTAGCGCTAAATGTTGCACTAGCACCATATGCTCCACCCTGTTCCCGAATCTTTGGATGTAGAGTCTTATGTTCAAACAAAACCGAAGCAATTGTCAAAGCAGCTGCATAAGGGTGGATGTAGGAAATGGTAGGAAATGCTTCTACATTGAATGCAACCTGCGAAGAGATCAAGCGAATCTGAGAAGAAGGTAAAATTAAAGGTGTTTCAAACCGCCAAGGGCTTGTTTTAAGAGTAGGTAATTGATTGAGGTTAAAATAATTTTTACTCTCTAATTCTTTTAACATCTCATAAGAACAACTCAATATCAAATGAGGGTTATTAAAAGTGAAAATTTTTTCTTTTAAAGCTTTTAAGCGGTCGATTACCTTAGGAAGATTGGTTGGTAGATCTTGACAAATAGCTTGAAGAGTCTTGAAGTAACGCAGCCCATACCAGGCTTCGCTGATATGTGTAGCTGTTAAAAAACCACTAATGGCTAAATGAGTAGCATAGCGCATGGCTTGTCGATTTAATCGATTAAGCAAGGATGTGTAAATTTGTAAAATGAGCTCTTCAATTCGCTTAATCTCATCAAGTCGAGGATATAACAATAAATCCTGCATCAATGCAAATAGTTGCTCTGCTTTGCGATATAAGCACTTTGCTCGTAGATTAAAAGAAGGGCGCAGCGCTTTTGGATCTAAAGTTTGAGGATATAAGGAACAAGAAGTGGTCAGTCCTCCTGTATGGGCCTGCATATATTCCAGATTCTCTCTATAATCTCTGTTTCCACTTCCTAATTCAGATAAAATGGAGGTTAATAAATGCACATAGGGCAAATCTTCTTCTTCAATTGTAGGTAGATCAAAAAGTAGATCCACGTACAAAATATGGTTAGTAAAGCAATCGTGATGATAGACGGTTAAGTTTTTTGAGCAAATGACTTGCAGGGGAAAATCACGAATAGCAGTAGGAACATCATTTAAAGATATTTTCGGCAAGCAATCTAAAGCTTGAGCTTCTGTTTGCTTTTGATACAGGGCTAGATCTCTTGTTTGTTTTTGAATCTCTTTAATTTGTTCCTTAGATAGCTCTTGCTGATTTTTTTTAAGTTGTTTTAACTCTTGATTTCTCTCTTCTTCTGCTAGATGAGGGTCTGCTATCATAATCAGTCGAACCCTATGAGGATTGCTTAGAAAATACTTGTCGATTAATCCTGTTAAATAAGTGGGTTGTTTTGTTTTTTCTAATAGCTCCTCAAATAAAGAGTGCACCATCAGCCCTGATTCAGCAGCACATCCATTTTGTTTAGCTAAAGCAGAGCGCATAAATAAAGAAAGGCCAAAAGGGGATTGATCTCCTCCTATCTCTAAACGAGAGAGCTCTAACTGATGAATGGCTGCATCGATGAGATGTTTCGGGATGCCTTCTACAACGATCTTCTTTAAATTGCTTACTAAAACTTGCTCTAGTGCATCGGCATCTTTTTCTTCAGTACCTTTGCAGACAATTAGATACGGTACTTCGCTCATCTCCAGGCTTATGAAACCATTTGCGGAAATACAGAGCTGTGATTCAAGCAAAGCTCTTTTTAAAAGAGAAGCATCAGTTTCCATTAGGATTACATCTAAAATGCTTAATGCTAACACATCTTCTTGTTCTGTAATAGGAGCTGTTAAAAATCCAAAAGCGATCACTGTTCGACGAGAAAAAGTTTCAGAAGCTTCGATGGGATAGCGCATAGTAGAGAACTTCGGTGTATCAAAACGCTTTTGTTTACCTAAGCCTGTAGGAGGTGAGCTACTTGCTTGGTCTAGCGTTTTTTCTGCGATAAAATCCAGGTGTTTTTGCAAAGGGAGATTACCATAAAAGAAAAATAAGCAACGCGCCGGCTGATAATACAAAGAGTGGAAAGCAATAAGCTGCTCATAGGTTAAACTAGGGATCTCTTTTGGATCTCCTCCTGAATTAAACGCATAAGGAAGATCTGGCAGAAGTTGAGCCATCATAGCATGCCACATACGCGTGTCGACAGAAGAGAGGCTTCCTTTCATCTCGTTGTATACAATCCCTTTGATATGCAACCCTTCTTCTGGTTTTTTAAGATTGATAAACTCTAGACGATGCCCTTCTTGCAGAAAGCTCATTCGCTTTAATTCTGGATGGAATACCGCATCCAAATAAACATCCAATAAGTTATAAAAATCTTTTTCCACTTGTGATGCTGCTGGATAACAGGTAAAGTCAGCTCCTGTTAAAGCATTCATAAAAGTGTTTAGGCTCCTTCGTCGCATAGAAAAAAAAGGATCTTTTACCGGGTATTTCGAAGAGCCGCATAAGACGGTGTGTTCTAAGATATGTGCTACACCATTTGAATTATACGGCAAGGTCTTAAAAGAAAGACAAAATAGATTCTCTGGATCATCGTTCTCAATATGCATAACAATAGCGCCTGTAGGCACGTGCGTAAGTTCTCGTAAGACACAGTGTAGTTCATCGATAACTAAATATTTTGTAACGATAAAATCGCCGTGTTTTTCTCCAGGTTGTGTCAAAGATTTACAAAATGTATACATGAATCCAGCTAATTTAAGCGCTTAACAATAGATTAGCTCAAGATTTTAGTAAAGATGATCCCATTTTTTGCATCTAGATGAACATATCTTGAATCCGAAACTTAAATTAAATAAAAGTAATTATTTTTTTTAATAAATTAAAGATAAATTAATTGCATTAAAATTGAAGTTAATTCTTGATTTGTAATTTTTATTAAAAATATATCCATTTATCTCAAAAAATCTTGAGATGTCTATACTCGTTTGCATTCAAATTAAGAGTTTGAATATATAAATATTTTTATACAAAAAGATAATACCTTCTTGCAAGATAGAGCAGTTTTTTCAAAAAAACCTAGTTATAGTTATTTAAATCGACATTGATAAAACAGCTTGATCTAAGGCTTCGGATAAATTAGCTACAGTAGGTAAAAGTTCTCGGATTTTCGTTTTC
>NZ_JAAVTY010000027.1:0-13957 GCF_018642185.1 Candidatus Rhabdochlamydia sp. W815
TCTCTGGCTAGGGATCAGTTTTTTCATACTCAATAGCTTAACACAAAACAAAATATTTTTCTATACGATTGAATCGGAACCACTATATAGTAGTGCCGATTCAAACGACTAGCTTAATGGAGTTCAAGTCAAAGACTTGAAACTTGTCGTTAATCCTATATTTTTGTATACGATTGAATCGGAACCACTATATATGTTCTTTTTTGTGCACTTCGAGGTTGAAAGGGCCTTCTTCTGTGCACTTCAAACTTGAAAAGATAATGTTAATCTCACCAAAAACGTCTGCTAAAATTTTCCTAGCCTTTGTAACCAAAATGCTTCTGCATTTTATGCCAGAGGAGGTTTTTTTTCTCTTTGCAGTAGACTATTTTGGTTTTAGAATTCATGATAGGAACTATGTTGCTTTCTATGAAAGATAGAACCACCGGTTATTACCGGTGGCTTGTTTTGTTAAACCAAGGCCTCTTCTTTTATAAGAGGGGTAACCGGGCCTTTAGCTTCTTTGATTTTAGCTAGGATTAATCTTTCTATTTCTTCTACTAGATGAGGATTTTTTTTCAATTCTTCTCTAGCAGATTCTCTTCCTTGTCCTAGGCGATGGCTTTGAAAATTAAACCAAGTGCCTTTTTTTTCCACAATACCTAGGTCAACTCCTAAGTCAATTAAAGTGCCAATACGAGAAATCCCTTCGTTGAATAAAATATCAAACTCGGCTACTTGAAAAGGAGGAGACACTTTATTTTTAACAACTTTTACTTTAACACGATTGCCAACTTCTGTGTTATCTGGACCTTTAATGCTGCCACAGCGACGAATGTCTAACCGAACAGAAGCGTAAAACTTTAAAGCTTTTCCACCTGTTGTAGTCTCTGGATTACCAAACATAATTCCAATTTTTTCACGTATTTGGTTGATAAAAATAGCACAAGTATTGCTTTTGGAAAGAGTCGCTGTTAACTTTCTAAGAGCCTGAGACATCATTCTTGCTTGCAATCCCATAAAAGAATCGCCGATTTCTCCCTCTAGCTCGCTTTTAGGAACCAAAGCTGCAACAGAGTCAATAACTATGACGTCTATTGCGTTAGAGCGCGCTAGCATCTCCGCAATATTTAGCGCTTCTTCTCCTGAATCGGGCTGAGAGATCAATAACTCGTCGAGCTTAACGCCGATTTTAGCAGCATACGTCGGGTCTAATGCGTGTTCTGCGTCTATATAGGCAGCTAGGCCTCCACTTTTTTGCGCATTGGCTACAATGTGGGTAGCAAGTGTGGATTTCCCAGAAGATTCATGACCAAATATCTCTACAATCCTTCCACGAGGCACCCCTCCAATTCCCAATGCGAGATCAAGAGTTATTGCACCTGTTTTAATCACCCCCATTTCTCCTTTTAAAGAGGAGTGCTTGCCTAGGGTCATGATGGATCCTTCACCAAATTGTTTTTCAATTTGTGTCATTGCTAGCTCTAGAGCTTTTCTTTTTCCTGCATCATTTTGTTGAGCCATAAAGTTCCTTTTGTTATCTGATCTTAAGATTGAATCTGGTTAAGCCTTTGCGTCAAGGATAATCGATTTTGTAAATGGTGTCTAATTCGAGAATTAATTATAAAAAAATAAAGGATAAATTATGTTATTAGCAGGTGATATAGGAGGAACAAAGGTTAGTTTAGCTCTTTTTGAAGAAGAGGCGCAGCTACAATGCGTAGAGGAAACAACCTTTCACAGCCGTGATTTTTCCAACTTTTCTTCTTTACTACATCATTTTCTAGCCCCTTTTCCTGATATTTCTATTTCCCGAGCTGGATTTGGAATAGCTGGACCTGTACAAGATGGGGTTTGTCGGGCAACAAATCTACCCTGGACCCTTTCTGCAAAAGATCTGCAGCATCAATGTAAAATCCCTCATGTGTTTTTACTCAACGATCTAGAAGCTAGCGGATGGGGATTGCAACTTCTTTCCCCTAGTAAATATGTAACATTAAACGAAGGGAAAAAAATAACAGGTAATCGGGTATTGATTTCTGCGGGGACAGGTTTGGGAGAAGCAGGTCTATTTTGGAATACAAAAATACACCATCCGATTGCAACAGAAGGTGGTCATACCGACTTTGCTCCTTGTAATGAAGAGCAACTAGAACTTTTTTCTTATTTATATAAACAATATAAACATGTCTCTTATGAAAGAGTCTTATCGGGATTTGGTCTGTATCAAATATATCGATTTCTAGTCGATACGCATAAAGAACAAAGCGATCCAGAAATTGAGAAGATCTCCACTAAACTAGAACCACAAAGACTTGTGATAGAAAAGGCTCTAGAAGGTTTATCCACAGCTTGTATACACGCTGTAGAGATCTTTGTTTCCATATATGGCGCAGAAGCTGGAAATTTAGCACTTAAATATCTAGCCAGAGGAGGCGTTTATTTAGGTGGTGGATTAGCACAGAGGTTATTACCATTTTTTAAACATGGTGGCTTTATGGCCGCCTTTACAGCTAAGGGAAGGTTTTCTTCTCTTATGCAAGAGATTCCTATCCATCTTATATTAGAGGATACAACAGCTTTGTTGGGCGCAGCGTATTACGCTAGCATAAAAACTCTCTGAATGCCAACGACGAATCACAAAAGATTTATCAGAGGGATTTTTATTTACAGGCTTCCTTGTTTTTAGAACCTCTTCTATTCTTTCAAAGAGACGGCGTGAATTAACTCCTTTTTCAGGTGTACTTTCGATACAAGTTTCCTTATCAATGACAATAATTACGTGTCCTTTCCATGTGATTAAATCAAGAGGTTGTAATAAAGAAAGTATCCCTTCTTTTTTTAAATTTTTAATTTTAAGGCCTTTTTTATATTTCACTAAATCAGCTGTATTGCGAGGGGTATATCCGCCAGTAGCGTAATAGAGAAGACCCGAGCAATCCACCCCTTTGAGTTGCCAGATGTTTTGTATCTTTGGGTCGAGACTGGAGAGATTTGCATTAGGAGGGTAAATTTTAGAAATTTTAGCAATACCTTCTGGATAGTTTCCTCCCCACAAATAAGGAGTTCCAATTAACTTTTTCAAAGTTTTGCAAATTTTATCTACGCTTGGTAAATTAATGAGTTGTTTTTTTGAAGAAGAATTAGGTAAAAACTCTCCGTGAATATACAATTCTTTACCGGAGTAGTTAGGAGTCTTTATCTTTAAAATATTTTTGGGTAAAGCTTCTCTTGGATCGAATGACATTCCTGGCAAAAGGATTGTTTCTAAGCATCTCATTAATCCTTGATTATCTAAGGGTATAAATTCACCTTTTTCTTTAAAATAGTTAGGAAATTCAGGTGTGTTAAATACGGGAATGGGATCAGTTGCTATTGAAAGCATGATTTTTTTTAAGCCTCGCATTATTAGATCTACCTATCTTATAGTACAAACACCAAAGATCTCTTTAATAAAATGATAGGAAGATAGCATGATTCAAATTTTTTTCACATGTATTATTGTACTTTTGAGCGGCTGTTTTTCTTTTTTAAAAGACAAAAAAGAAGCTCAATCACAAGTGCTGCGTATCAATATAGGAGATGATCCTCAAAGTTTAGATCCAAGACGTGCACGTGCTCTTAAAGATATTACCTTATTAAGACATTTATTTGAGGGGCTTACACGCAAAAATCCACAAGGCAAAGTGGATCTTGCTTTGGCAAAAGATATGCAAGTGTCAGAAGAAGGAACGCGTTATCGATTTACCCTGATTAAAAGCTATTGGTCGAACAAGGATCTGTTAACAGCTCATGATTTTGCCTACGCTTGGCATAAAGTGCTAGATCCTGCATTTCCATCGGATATCGCTTATCAAATGTATCTGATTAAAAATGCACAAGCTGTCAAAGAAGGAAAGATGCCCAGTTCAGAGTTGGGAATTCGTGTGTTATCGGATGATGAATTAGAAGTGGAGTTAGAGCATCCAGCGCCTTATTTTTTAGAATTGCTATCTTTCCCCCTTTTCTTTCCCGTGCACCGCAAACTAGATGCAGAAAATCCAAATTGGGGTTGGCAGAATTCTGGGTATATTTGCAATGGCCCTTTTACTTTAGCTAATTGGGAACAACGCAATTTGATTCGACTGCATAAAAATCCTCTATATTGGGATAGTTCTTCCGTTTCTTTGTCTGAGATAGTGGCCTATATGCTATCTGAAGAAACAGAGCTACGCCTATTTGAAAAAGGAGAAATTGATTGGGCTGGCTCTCCTTTATCCACCCTTCCTATTGAGGCCTTGGGTTCTTTGAAAAAATCTGCTTATTTTATGGATAAAGAGTTTTTAGGGACATATCTGATAAGGATACAAACGCAAAAATCCCCTTTTAATAATCGATCTATTCGACGCTGTTTTGCCTTAGCGGTGAATAGAGGAGATATCGTTTCCCATATCACTCAAGGAAATCAATTGATTGCAACGGGTTTAGTTCCTACAGGACTCGGGTTACAAGATAACCCCTATTTTTTAGATGCGGATTTAAAGAGCGCAAAAGACCTTTTACAACAAGACCTTCCTAAAATTACTCTTCTTTATCGAGCTGATGAGAAAAATCATGTGTTAGCACAAGGACTACAACAACAGTGGATGAAATCGCTAGGAGTGCTTGTAGAATTAGAAGCTGTAGAAGCAAAAATTTATTTTGATCGTATTTCCAAAGGAGACTATCAATTAGCAACAGGGTCTTGGATTGCAGACTTTGAAGATCCAATGAACTTTCTTGAGGTATTTAAATATAAAAAAGGCGGGTCCAATAATACCGGTTGGGAAGACGCTCATTATATACAGTTACTCAACTCTGCTAATAAAGCGGTAGACAGTAAACAAAGAACGCTTCTTTTAAAACAAGCAGAGCAGGTTTTAATGGATAACATGCCCATGATTCCTATCTATTATTATCGTATGCTCTATTTAAATCGAAATGTTCGCCAAGTAGCGCTATCTTCCACCGGAGGAATCGATTTTAAATGGGCTAAAGTTGACAGAAAATAAATTTTTACCTATTTCTAAGTAAAATTTTTAAGGTCAATATGAAAATGATATTAGCGCTAGCTTGCTTTCTTTTTATAACTTCCTATACGCAAGCTGAATCTATACGTTTATTTAATGATAGTGTTTATGATCTGCGAGCTGTAGTACGAGGAGCCGATGGTTCTTTTTTAGGAGAGATGCTCATTCGATCACAAAACTCAACCACTTGGTATAATACATATGGGCCCTACCAAAGCAGGGTTCCCATACAACAGAGTCGTTCTCAAACCCCTTATGTAGTCGTCTGGTATTGTTTAAATGGAGAGCAGTTCTCTATATGCGATACCGTAGCTACTGGAGGTATTGTAGAGGCTCTTAGTTGCCTAGGTACTCGTACATGTAGGGCCAGAAAAAAAGATAGTACTCCGCAAGAAGAGTATCAGGAAATGCAGCCTCCTCAAAATCGATAGATTTTTTTCCCTATATTAAAACAACAATAATTCATCTAGGGCAATATCATGTTTTTCAGTAGGTAAAGACTTGATGCAGAGCTGTTCTTGAAAACCGATTCCTATTGTGTAAGGTTTAAGGTGATTCTTTTGCAATTTTTCTAAGAGTTGATCGTAATGACCTTTGCCATAGCCTATGCGATGGCATGAGCGATCAAAGCCTAATGCGGGTACTAAAATGCAATTGATCTTTTCTAGGGCAATGGGATTAGAGAATTTTGGATGAGGTTCTAGTATACCAAAAGCGGAAGGGATACATTCAAACTTGGTAATTTTATGGGCTGTAAGACCTATATCTTCTATTTTAGGGAGTAAAAGTTTATGCTCTTTGAATAGGTCTTGATTCAGTAAATCGATATTAATTTCACTTTTAACGCTATAGAAAGACAGTATATTTTTGTGGGGTTTTAATTTTTTGCTAAGTTTCAAATAAGCATTATGATCAGCTTGTTTTTTTCTAGAGTCGCAAAGATTTTTACGTATCTTAATGAGTTCTTCTCTCATTAACTGTTTAGCGTAAGAGAGGTTCTTCATCAATTTTGGGTTTTCCTTTTTCATAGCTGATTTTTCTTAAGAATATGCCGTTGGAAGTATACAGGTTAGCAGTTCCTTTTCCTTGCTCTATTTGAGAGATAGGGGTGTCGTCTTTAGGCTTGAAGTAACTACCGGTGATTAATAGATCTCGATCATACTCTTCGATCAACATCACATCGCCATTTTCATACCAAGCTACGCTAGTCCCATGTCTTTTATTTTGGTTGAACTCTCTTTGGCTCTCTGGCTTGCCACTAGGGTACCAAGTTTTAACCATACCTTGGATCATATCATCATCCCAATAAAGGCAGAGTTTGATTTGCGGGTTTTCTAAAGAACCGTTGTAGTAGATCTTCTCTTCGCCATACTTTTTTTGATCTTTGATAGAATAAGTAGCATGTAGGCTTTGATTAGGATTGAATACTTTTACCTCTCCTTCTGCAACGGACTCAGAGAAAGTAATTAATTGATGCAGTCTTCCTTCTATAAATTCTGCTTTTTGACCCGAGCCATTGTAGATTTCGGCTATTTTTTTCCCGTTTGAATCAAAATAGGTAGCCTCCATTAAGTGATTTTTTTCGTATAACTCGCTAAATTGTAATTGTTCTTTGTTCCAATAACCTACAGAGAGCCCTTCTTTTTCTCCTTTGTGATAAGCTAGTTTTTGCAAAATATTACCATCGAAATCAAATTCTTCCAAATAACCTTCAATGAGCCCTTGCTGGTAAGGGATAATTTTTTTGATTGGTCCCTCAGGGTAGTAATAGATGCTAGGTGTATGTAAGAGTCCTTTGTCATAGAAGATCTCAGCAATGAGTTGTCCTCGTTCATTTCTTACGGTACTCTTTTTATCAAAGATCCAGCTGGCCTGAGCTAAATTATGAATATCAGCTACACCCTCGATGACAAAAGCATCTATTTTGAGCTCGCCGTTAGAATAATATTCTTGATATAGCCCGTGAGCTCTGCCATCGATAACCTCCAAATGGTGCCAGATCTGGCCATTATCGTGATAACTAGTCACTATGGAAGAGCTTTTGCCAAGATCGGTTCGCTTATAAACTCTAAGCACTTTCTGATAGGGTTGAGGTTGTAAAAAATCTATGTTTTGATAATTCGATAAACGATCTTGATTGCTAATGGTTTCTGCAAAACCATTTCTATCGATGATTTGTAAGCTTACAATTGTGTTAGGGTCAGACCGAAAAGAGAACCCACAGCCAGAGCAGACGATAAGGGCTATTATACAAAGTGTTTTTTTTTTCATAGAGCTTCTCGTTTAACCAATTTCATATCGATGCAAAAAACTTTTTGTTGAGGAGTAATAGATTTTTTCATGAGATTAAAATCTGTAATAAACAAAAAAGGAACACCAGGTTTTGGTCCATACGGCCAGATATGTACCTGTTCAACAAAACAAAGTAATTGTTTTAAATCTTCTTCATTGGCTTGAATAGTCTTTTGTTGTCTCTCTTCTACCTCGCAAAACAAAAGGTGTTTTCTAATTTTTTCTTCAAAAAAAGCTAGATGATTTTCTTGAGAAATCCAATTCAGTCGTTGAGAAGAGATAGGATCTAGCCTGTTTTCCAATAAAAGCGCTTGTAGTTTTTTTTGCTCTGGTTGTAGAAAACAAAGGGATTCTACATATTTATCTAAGTATTGAGGATCGCTTAGTTTTAATTGAGAAAGAATTTTTTCCTCTTTTTTTTGTATCAGTTCATTATATAGAATTTTTTTATGAATGATCTGGGTAGTGTTTGCCAGCTCTTCTAACTGGTACAGGCGGTAATAACCATGCAGTATGATCAAGCAACTAGGAAGAGGCGCTATTAGTAGTAACCATATCCAGTTAGATCTTGTGATTATCAAACGATGTAGAAAAGGGCGCATAAAAAATAGTTAGTTCAAAGGTTTTAGGGTGAAAATAGCGCAGTACTTATTGCCCTGCGCATGCCATTGTACCGGTTTTTTTGCATGAATCATGGGGTTTTCTTTAATTAGAGATTCATGAAATTCACGCGCAAGTCGTGGGATGGATGCAGTGAATGCAATTTCCACCTGCGCTTCGTAAGGAAGATTTTTTTGGTCAACAGTGGGGTATTTGAGCATTTGGTAGTGAATAGATAAGACCTCTATTCCTTCCTTTACCTTTCCTTCGTGAATAAATGCTGGATGAGCACTTATCCATGCTAACACATCGCTTACTTTAGGAATTGTTGGAAGCAGAGGAAAGGGAAATTTTTGTGTGCTGAGCTTATTTTTCCAGACAAGAAGCTTATTTTGCCAATCTTGAATCGACTTAGGAGAGGGTTTTTGCAATTCTTTGGGTAAAATAGAAGTGATGTGTGTAAGCAGTGCTGTTTGCTTTTTGTGTAGATATATTTGCATCCCCACTAAACTAGCTAGATTCAGAACTGCGCAAGCTCCTAGATAATAAAATGTTCTTTTTAAAAAACCTTGTTTGGTCTTTTTTGTCATAAACATTTTTTGACTAAAATTCACTTGGCGTCCATCTTCGGCAAGAGCCTCTAATGCTGCTCCTATGGCAAGAGCATGTAGATGGTGGTCTGGATCTTCTAAAGTTAGTTGTTCACCATCAAAAATTTCTCCTACTACGCTTTTAAGATTGATAGAAGAAGGGGTTTCTTCGATGTACACGCAAGTAGAATGAGTATCCCATCCTTTTTGACTTAAGAACAATTGGTATTTTTCTAGATTTTTTTTAAAACATGCAGGGTCTGCTGAAAACGCTTTAGCGGACTCAAGGCGATTTTCTTGATAAAACAAACAAAGTATTTCTTGAGATCCAATGTGAATAACAATCCCTTTTTTTTGCTTAGGAAACGCCCAAGTGATAAAACGAAATAAGCTAGCGGTAGCGCAGCCGACAAAATGGGTATGAAGACCTTTGCTTTCTAAGAATTCTACGTGCTTAAAGAAAAGATGCTGGGAGGTTATAAAAACTCCAACAGAAGAGCTTTTTTTAGCAATCCGATCAATACATACAGAAACCATAGAGTCATTTGGAGTCATTATTAAAGAATCTATTTGGAAAGGCAGTGTTGCTAGGATCTTTCTTTTTTCTGTTAAAGGAAGAGTCAAGCGTCTTAAGAGGACATCTTGCGCTTCTAAAAAACTAGATATATTGAAATTTTTATCATAAACAACCAAGTCTCTGTAAAGCTGTTTTATAGATTCGGGTGAATTTTTTATAGTAAAAATTTTTTGAATAGAGATTTTTAATTTTTTCTTAGTTAAAACCGCAATCCGCAAATGCTCTTGATTTAATGCAATTCCTACTGTAACCAAGAATAGACCTCAAATGATAAAATTTTTTTTTATATAATCCAGTCAAAAGTTGACCTTGAAAAGATTAACGAAAGTTAGATAATATTAGTGCCATGTCTATTTTACTAGCTAATATTATTCACTGGATTTTCTTTGTCTATACGATCATGTTGACCTTGCGTATATTGGGTTCCTGGTTTCCTTCTTTTTCCCATACGAGGTTTATGCATTTTTTACGGTTTTATACAGATCCTTATTTAAATGTGTTTAGAAATCTGATCCCACCGATTGGTGGGCGTTTAGATTTAAGTCCAATTATTGCTTTTTTTGTTCTACAATTTTTGGAAAACTTTTTCTTACGGCTTTTTATCTAATGTCCTTGTTGCAAAAATCTTTTTCATTAGGTTCGCTTACCCTTCCTTCTAATATCTTTTGCGCTCCTCTGGCCGGCTGTTCTGATCTTCCTTTCCGCCGAATGCTTGCTAAATACAAACCTGGTTTGATTTTTTGCGAGATGGTTAAAATGGATGCTTTAGTGCGTCAGAACCCCAAAACCTGTCGGTTTTTAGACTTTGAGCCTTCTATGCGCCCCATCGGTGCGCAATTATGTGGAAGCAAACCAGAGCTTGCAGCAGAATGTGCGCGTATTATCCAAGATTTAGGGTTTGATAGCCTTGATTTAAACTGCGGGTGTCCTGTTGATAAAGTGACAAAAGACGGCAGTGGTTCGGGGATGTTAAAAACACCTCAACTAATCGGAGATATCTTAGCGAATATGGTATCTGCGGTAAAAATTCCTGTTACTATTAAGATCCGCGCTGGCTGGGATAGCTCTCAAATTAATGCAGTAGAAATTGTGAAGATTGCTGAATCAGCCGGGGCAAAAGCGATTTGTATCCATGGAAGAACTAGAGCTCAGGCTTATAGAGGTCCTGCGAATTGGGATTGGATTCGCGAGTGCAAACAAGCAGCACAAACAATCAAAGTAATCGGTAATGGCGATGTCTTTTCAGCTTCTGACGCGGAAAGGCTTTTTTTATACACCAGATGCGATGCCATTTTAGTGGCTCGTGGCACAATGGGCCATCCTTGGATTGTAGAGGATATCTATGAGTATCTAACCACAAAAAAGGTACCCGTTCGAACTTCTTATGAAAGACGCGATATCTTTCTAGAACACCTAGAACACATTATTTCTTATCAAGAAGAGAGAAAAGCTGTTCAGGATTTAAGAAGGGTTGGATGCTGGTCTTTAAAAAACATGCAAGGTGCCTCTAAATTGCGCGAAGCGATTAACCGAGCAGAATCAACGTTGGAGATCCGCAAGCTAGTTACAGATTATGCTTGGGAAGAGGTAACAATCTCTCCTAAAACAGAAGAAGAAACCCCTTCTTGTTAAAATGTATTTTATATTTTTTTGTCCTCATACAACTTTCGAGAAAAAAATATTCCTGATATAATAAGGCCGTCTCTATTCATTAAGTAATAAAAAAAGGCTGTATGAAAAAGCTCTTAAAAATTGCTCGTACTTATCTTGCGTTAACCTTTAACCTTTTATTTGCTAATACACAAGAAACACAAGATTTAGAAGTTATAAAGTCTATTGAAAATACAATTTCAGATGCAAATATCTCTAAATTAGAGAGCTCTTTTTCTAGATATAAGCAAAAAGATTACCGTGTTTTGAGTTTATCTATACCTTATGTAAAGCTGTTTTATATAGGAATGGGACTAGACATTGATTACCATATGGATAAAGAAGAAGCGATGAATGCTTTCTTTTTTAAACGTTCTGCTGAGATACAACGTAGACCCTTTTTAGAATTATGTCCAAAGCTTGGATTGGGGAAGCAATACACAAGCAGTTTTTTAGAGATGCAAGTAGGTTTCTTAAAAATACCTATTCTCTTTAAGGAAGAGAATGCTGTTGTATTTGTTCTTAGATATGGAATGGGTTTTTAAAACACCTTTCTAGCTCTGCAACCCTCTTATCTTAAAGAATTCATTTAACATTTGTTGTTGTCATATAAATTTTCTTTCAAGAAGAAAAAAAAGATTCTCGTTAATAGAATGGTCATTATCCATTTTATTAATAAGAAAAGAGAAAGATTATATGAAAAAAATATTAAAAATTGTTCCTGCTTTTTTACTGGTCTTTGGCTCTTTATTTGCTAATACACAAGAGGTGGAAGTTGCAAAACCTATTGAGAATTCATTTGGATATGTGAATGTTGGCATGGAATCTCTTTTTTCTGCTCCCTTTTTTGGAGTCGGATATAGACTGCAAAAAAATCAGCATGGTTTAGATCTATCAGCATCGATTGTATGTAAAACCATTGATTACACGTCTTGCTTTGAAGCTAAAAAAGCTCGTATTCAAAGAAGAAAGGCTAATGTTTTGTACAACTTCTTTTTCTTTCCTAATTTAAGCTCTCAGGTTTATGTAGGATTAGGAGTTGGTGTTAACTACATCGATATAAAAAGACTCGGGTCCATCTTGGGTTTTTCTCCAGAGATTGCATTGGGCAAACAGTATAACAATAAACAGGGCAATCAACGTTTTATACAACTACAAGTTAGTTTGCCAGGTCTTTATACCAGATCTAAAAAAATCAGGTCTTATTGCGATTACCAAACGGTGAAAACCGATTTAGAATGCGCTCCTTTATTTACTTTTACCTATGGAATTGGTTTCTAAGCATCTTTTCGGGCTATTTTAAAAACAGAAACGGTCTCTAGAGATTCTTGATTTCATTATGATTAAAGATAAGATAAGGATTTTATTTTTTTTATATAAGTTTTCTTTTAAGAAGAAAAAAATGTTCTGTCTTCATAGAATGTCTTTTGTATTTCATTATTAACAACGGAGAATGTGTATATGAATAAGATATTGAAAATTGTTACAGCTTGTATCGTATTACCTGTTAGTTTCTTATGTGCTAACACACAGGAAGTTCAAGAAGAGAAACAAACCAACTGCTGCTGCCTTGAAAACTCATTTGGGTACCTTAATGTTGGAGTAGGTCCTCTACCTGAGCTAATTCCTTCTTTTGGAATTGGGTATAGAACACAAAAAGATCATCACGGATTTGATTTGGCTGGATCTATTGCTAAAACTTGGATACGAACAACAGCTCGAGCAAGTGTATTATACAATTATTTTTTCAAACCAAATCTAGAATCTGAATTTTATGCTGGTTTAGGCTTAGCCATTAAAGGGGTACACGAGAAAATAGAGCGTAAGAATAACTCTCATGTAGCTGTTTATCCAGAGCTTGTATTTGGTAAGCAATATAAGAATGAAACAAACTGCCAGCGTTTCTTTCAAATGCAAATTAGTTTTCCTGTTTTTGTTCTTGATAAGATAGTTAAGAAGACTTGGACTCATCGTAAGAGCTCCTATAGTATTTTTTATCCTACATCTTACAAGACCTCCTACGTTCCTGAAGTAATTTTCAGCTACGGTATTGGTTTCTAAGTTTCTTTTATGAGCTGCCTTAAAAATTTAGGGCAGCTTTTTTCTCTTTATTCGATCATCTCTATAAAGGACAATTTTTTAGGATATGACAACTGGCATACTTCTAGAAAGTACTCTTAAGAGGTTTAGATTTTTGCTATACTTCCTTCCTAAATGGAGGGAAAGGAAAAATTACTTAGGGCCTGTTTAAAATCTTTTCAAAAGTAGAGCAATAAAAGCAAGAACCACCATATTCAGGCTTGTATGTAGTTTTCTTTCGCAATTTTTCCATAGCCGACGACATTTTTCTATCCACGCAAAAGAACGCTCTACAACCCATCTTTTGGGAATAACTGTAAAAGTATGAAGTGTATTTCTTTTGGCTATTTCTACTATACATCCTAATATCTCCTGCACACTCTTTGCAAATTTTTCTCCAGAATATCCTCCATCTGCTAAAACATTTTTTACACCGAACAAATGGTTTTTATGTAGTGAAAATGCTTCTATACTAGTGCCGATTCAAACGGCTAGCTTAATGGGATTTAAGTCAACGACTTGAAA
Organism: Candidatus Rhabdochlamydia sp. W815; assembly: GCF_018642185.1. Lineage (NCBI taxonomy): Bacteria > Pseudomonadati > Chlamydiota > Chlamydiia > Parachlamydiales > Candidatus Rhabdochlamydiaceae > Candidatus Rhabdochlamydia > Candidatus Rhabdochlamydia sp. W815. The sequence continues at coordinate 13,341 of NZ_JAAVTY010000027.1, forward strand.
CTTGTCGTTTATCCTACATTTCAAAATATCTGTTATTTTCGGTATCTCTTCTAAGAAGAATCCTCTAATTGCCTGAAAAAAAGTCACCGACGTTTCGTAATATCGATTGTATACCTTCTTTTCCTTTAAGATCTTCCACAAGCGTTCAATAGGATTCAAATTCGGCGAATAAGGAGGGAGATAGTGCACTTTAATCCTAGAAGACATCAGAAACTCTTCTAGTTTCTTATTTTTGTTTGATCTTGCATTATCCAAAATTACATGAATAATTCGAGCCTCTGTCTGTTTTTCTAGCTTCTTGAAAAAATCGAGCATTGCATCGGCATCAACTGTCTTATATTCCTCTGTAAAAATCTTCATTGTTCTTAGAGCCTGTTTAAAATCTTTTCAAAAGTGAGGATATTCTGGAGAAAGATTTGCAAAGAGTGTGCAGGAAATATTAGAATATATAGTAGAAATAGCAAAAAGAAATGCACTTCATACTTTTAAAGTCATTTCTAGAAGATGGGTTGTAGAGCGTTCTTTTGCGTGGATAGAAAAATGTCGCAGGCTATGGAAAAATTGCGAAAGAAAACTACATACAAGCCTGAATATGGAGGTTCTCGCTTTTATTGCTC
>NZ_JAAVTY010000028.1:0-13528 GCF_018642185.1 Candidatus Rhabdochlamydia sp. W815
GCCTGCGACATTTTTCTATCCACGCAAAAGAACGCTTTACAATCCATCTTCTAGAAATGACTGTAAAAGTATGAAGTGCATTTCTTTTTGCTATTTCTAATATATATTCTAATATTTCCTGTACACTCTTTCCAAATCTTTCTCCAGAATATCCTCACTTTTGAAAAGATTTTAAACAGGCTCTTACAAACTCTTAATTTGAATGCAAACGAGTATAGTAGCTTAGATGGTAATTAAAATTTAGATTTCAGAAGAACTCTAATAAATAACGCTATTTTTCAGTTTGATTAGAATTGTCAGCATCAGATTGAATTTGCTCAATAAAATTTGCTGTTTCCTGTGCTTTCTGCGGTTTGTCTAGCTGTACATATAAATGTTCTATAATGCTTAAAGTTGAGACTACAGATAATTCTTTTATCTTTCTTTGAGCTTCTGTAAGCTTAATAGTTATTTGATTTTTTTTCTTTCGTTCTACCAGGTCAGCATCTAATGTTTTTAGATATTTTTGTAGGTCTTTTACAAGATACATTTTAGTAGCTTTAGGAGAACTCCACGAAAAAAACAAGAATTTTTTAGATTTTTTTACTTCTTCAGGCATTTCTTTTGTTTTTTCTGTTAAACAGGAAAGGCAAGCTGTTAATAAACCGCATTTTTTTTCTTCAGTATAATTATTAATGGCATCCTTAAATCCATTTACTACTTCGTTTTCATTTGATTGCTCTACTTGTCTTTCATCCTTCAATCCATTTACTACTTCGTTTTCATTTAATTGCTCTACTTGTCTGTTTTTTAACATAATAGCAGCTGTAGTGGCTGCTATTACTCCAGTGCATATTGCTGCTGGTATCAATGCTGAAGCAAATACAGAAGCAACTAAGGCAGAAACAGCTAAAAATCTTACAGCACCTGTTTTAGAAGGGAGTCGTGACTCTTCTATGTTTTTCACATCAAAAAAGGAACAGGCAGCATTTAACATTACACTACTCATAAGAATTTCCTCGGATTAATTTAAAATATTAAAAGCGTTATTTTTAAGAATATAAAGTATTTAATGTACAGTATTTTATCTATTTACACTGCGTAACTTATATACGATTCAAAAAGTATCGTAACACTTAGAAATAGATAACATATAATCCTTACTTTATGATGATTTGCAACTTTTTTATTGGAAAATTATTTTATACTTGTTTGCATTCAAATTAAGAGTTTAAACACATAAACATTTTTATACAAAAGATAACATCTTCTTGCAAGATAGAGCAGTTTTTTCAAAAAAACCCAGTTATGCAATTCTTAATCTGAAATTAAACTAGTATATAAATCTGGATTTGCATCTTCTGTAAAATGCAGGGTTTTTTGAGACTCAAAAGTTTTTAATTGATTAATATATTCTCCAGCATGTTTTGCTTTATCAAGATGATACTTTTTTTCTGTTTCGTTTTCATACTTGTTTTGCTCTTGACTTATTTTTTGATGTAGCTTTTGTACAGTTTCCATAATTAAAGAAGGATTAGCTTTTTCTAGGGGCTTTTGTTGATCATTAACCTGTAGTATTTGATACCATTTAGGATCTAACTTTGCCAAGTTCTGGAATTCCTTGCTGTCTTCATCAAAATAATTTTTAAGCTTTTTTTCAAAATATGTTTGTGTGTTAATCGATTTCAGCCCGCTTTTTTTACTTAAAGATTTAGGCATACTTTCTGGACTCTTCCTGCGCAAATATAAGTAACAGATTGTCAATAAGCCATGTAGATCTGTTAGGCTAAGACTATCTATCTTTCCCAAAGAATTTAAGAAAGCTTCTTGTACATCTGTAGGACCTTCTTCTCGAATCTCTTCTGTTATTGGCTGCATGAATGCTGTTGATCTAATCGAACCTTCTCTTGTCATAGTTTTCTCAAGATCATTTTCTTGGCTAGTTCGTGATACTGTTGATGCAGACCTTGTTAAGGTTCCATCAAAAACTTCTCTAGCAGTTACAGCGGAGTCTTTCGAAGTTTTTTCGTCTAATTGAATAACCCTATTTTTCCATACGCAAGCGCCGGCTGCTATAGCTGCAAAACCCAATGCAGGTAACAATACTGAAGCAACAGCAGAGCAGATCAATCCAACAATAGCTAAAAATCTTATTGTCTCTATAACAGCTACATTACGAGTAGTATTACTTAAAACAACAACAGCTCTGGATTGCAACCCTTTTTTATCATCGGACCTTTCAACAAGGGATGAAGTAGAATCTAATGGTATTTCTAACGGAATACTTGGGGTTGTAAATACTACTGAACAAGCCATAAAAGCTCCTAATAAAATGAAATATTGTAAAAAGAACAGAAGTTTATTATTTTAATAAAAAATTTACGTTTTTATTATTTATAAATTAATATTGCTTTGATGTAATTAGTATTTAATATTAATTATACATTTGATCATAATAAAATCAATTTTAATTTCTAATTATTTTTAATTAGAAGTATATCCTTTCTCTTGTCAAGACAGAAAGAATGCTCTATTATTCTCTTTCTATTTCAAGCTAGGTATAAGATGCGAGAACTTTCTTGTGGAATCGTTGGTTTACCAAATGTGGGTAAATCCACTTTATGGAATGCATTGACGAAAAAAGCTGCGGCAGCGGCAAATTTTCCTTTTTGTACGATTGATCCTAATGTAGGGATTGTTGAGGTATATGATCCTCGACTAGAAGAGCTATCCAAGATCTCTAAAAGTGAAAAATTGATCTACTCAGCTGTGACTTATGTAGATATTGCAGGATTGGTAAAAGGTGCTTCTCAAGGAGAGGGCTTAGGTAATCAATTTTTAGCAAATATCCGAGAAAGCGATATCATTATTCATGCGGTTCGCTGTTTTGAGAATGATGATGTGCTCCATGTAGCTGGGAAAATCAATCCTATAGATGATATCGAAGTGATTCATTTAGAGTTGATTTTATCCGATCTACAGATGGTAGAAAATATTCTTGTTAAGGTAGAAAAACAGGCTAAGGGAAAAAAAGAGCTTCAAGATACAGTTGTGTGTCTAAAAAAAGCACGCGACCATTTGAATCAAAATCACCCCTTACGTACTTTAGCTCTTACTCAAGAAGAGAGTGTCTTGTTGAAGAATTATCCTTTTCTTACCAATAAAAAAGTATTGTATGTAACAAATGTTTCCGAACGCGATTTGCCGAATATGAATAACCCCTATGTGGAAAAGGTTCGCACGTATGCAGAAAAAGAGGGAAATATCGTTGTCCCCATTTGTGCAAAAATAGAAGAAGAAATAGCCCAACTAAGCGATAAAGATGCTTTAGATTTCTTGGAAGATTTAGGTATTAAGGAAACAGGTTTGAATCGCTTGATAAAAGCCTCATTTGATAGTCTTGGACTCATCACTTATCTTACTACTGGAAAAATGGAAACTAGAGCATGGCCTATTAAAAAAGGAACTAAAGCTCCAGAGGCTGCAGGAGAAATCCATCATGATCTGCAAAAAGGCTTTATTCGTGCGGAGGTAGTCTCTTTTGAAGATATGGTCAAATACCAAGGAAGAATGGGGGCTAAGGAAGCAGGTCGCGTTCGTTCTGAAGGTAAAGAATACATCGTTCAAGACGGCGATGTGATGATTTTTTTTCATAATTAAAGGATTTCATGTTTGATTTACTATTTATTTCTTCAGCACATTGCACGCAAGAATTGCTAGCAAAAGAGATTGAAGAATTGGGTGTGTCCGATGTTCGTATCGGTCATTATGGGATTTTTCTTCCAAAAACAATGGATAATGTGTATTTGGTAAACTATTTGAGTAGACTAGCTAATCGAGTACTATGGCCTATTGCACAGTTTAGCTGCCGTCATAAAAAGGATTTATATCAAGAATCCCGAACGGTACATTGGGACGCCTTTTTAACTTTGCAAAAAACATTTGCCATTGATGCAAATGTCTCTCATCCTAATTTGCGCAATAGTTTATTTGCAGCACAAGTGCTCAAAGATGCTATTTGCGATCACTTTTGGGAGAAATACGAAAAGAGACCATCTGTTGACATCAAGAAGCCTGATCTACAATTGAATCTATTTATCCATAAAGGGCGTGCTACCATTAGTCTAGACACCTCTGGAGCTCCTCTTTATAAGCGTGGCTGGAAACAAGAAGGCGGCATTGCTACAATCCCTGAAACACTAGCTGCTACACTGCTTAAACTATCGGGCTTTACAGCAAAAGAGGTTATTTGCGATCCTTTTTGTGGAGCAGGAACACTATTAATTGAAGCTGCTTGTATAGCAACAAATACACCAGCTGGCTACTTCCGGAAAGAATGGGGGTTCTTATCCCATCCAGACTTTGATCAAAAGCGATGGTTGGAAATTAAACAAAGCTGGGATGCTAAGCGCATACCCTGTCCCTCTATTTGCGCTATTGGAGCGGATAAAGATCCAAACATGGTAGCTTTAAGCCAAAGGCATCTACAAAAAACAGGTTTTAGTAAACAAGTGATTGTTTGCAGGTCAGAGGTAGCTCATTTTAAACCTTCTTGCCTTCCCACTTTAATTGTAACAGATCCTCCATTTGGTAAAAGAATGATGCAATCTAATGATTTGATTGCCTGTTTTAACCAATTTCTTAAAACTCATTGTCTAGCTACTCCCTTTGCTTTTCTACTTTACCCTTCTGATAAAGGCGCGCAGTTAGAAAGAAATGGGATGCAAATCCTAAAACGTTGGCCACTTGCTCACGGGGGCTTAGGGGTAAGTTTGTTCTGCGTTCAGCATGCTGTTTAGTTTTTTTTCTTGACGCTGAGGGATATTGCCAGTATAGATGCACTTCGATTACAAAACTTTTAAGAAGTTTTACAGGATTTTTTTCTCATGGCCGAAAAAACAGAAAAGGCGACGCAAAAGAAACTGCGAGACGCACGTAAAAAAGGACAGGTTTCCAAGTCTCAAGACTTCCCTGCTGCCTTTACCTTTGTAGTATCGATAGCGACCACCATTATAAGCGCCACGTATCTCTTTAGGCTGCTTGCAGATTACATGATTGCCATGTTCAATCTTTCTAAAACTCAAATCGATTTACCCAATCGGGCTCCAGGAATTATTAAACAAGCCATCTTAGTGATCTTTCAAACAAGCGTTCCCATTATAGTCATAACGGCTTGTACTGGTGTTTTGGTGAACTTTCTGATTATTGGACCCATGTTTGCTTCTCAAGCAATGAAACCAGATATTAAACGATTAAATCCTGTTACCAACCTTAAGAACCTTTTTAAATTAAAAACACTCGTAGAGCTCACTAAGTCTATTTTAAAAATTTTAGGAGCTTTAATTATTATCTACTCGGTAGTTTGGAATATTCTACCCGATATTGTATCTACTGCTGCACTTCCTGTAGAAGCGAGTGCTTTAGTCTTTACGAATTTTCTAAATAAGGTAATTATTCGCATAGGGATCTTTTTTCTAGCAATTGCTATATTTGACCTCGCTTTTCAAAAAAGAACCTTTGCTAAAGAGATGATGATGGAAAAATTTGAGATTCGTCAGGAGTATAAAGACACAGAAGGAGATCCTCATATTAAAAGTAGAAGGAGGCAAACCGCACAGGAAATTGCTTATCAAGAAGGTCCACCTTCTGCTAAAAAAGCAAGAGCGATTATTACTAATCCTATACATATTGCAGTGGCCATTGATTATAAATCAGAAGCAGATCCTTCTCTAGAGCCCGCCCCTCGAATTATCACAATGGGAAAGGGTCTAGTGGCTGATCAGATTATCAAAGTAGCTCAAGCAAATAATATTCCCATTATGCGGAATGTACCTTTAGCACAAACCCTTTTTGCAAAAGGATCAATTGGCGATTATATACCTGAAGAGACCTATCAAGCTGTAGCAGAAATCCTAAGGTGGCTAGAAGGACTGGAATCATTAGAGACATCGGGAATGGAGTTATTTACATGAAAGATTTGCTGAATAGAATCACGCGCGCCTTAAGTAGTCAAAGAGCTCTAAATATCATTAATTCATCCAGTGATATTATTTTAGCTCTTTTCATCATCATGTTAATCATGGTGATTATTATCCCTGTTTCGCCAAACATGCTAGATAACTTAATTGCTATCAATTTAGCTGTTTCTATTTCTGTGTTAATGGTAGCTCTCTACATTCCTAAAGCGGTCAATCTTTCGATCTTCCCTTCTTTGTTGCTGATCACCACCTTATTTCGTTTAGGGATAGAGATCTCTGCCACCAAACAGATTTTGCTCCATGGATATGCAGGACACATTATTTACACTTTTGGAAACTTCGTCGTTGGAGGAAACTTCGTCGTTGGAGGAATTGTTTTCTTAATCATTACCATTGTGCAGTTCATCGTTGTAACCAAAGGGGCCGAAAGAGTCGCTGAAGTTGCTGCTAGATTTACTTTAGATGCAATGCCTGGAAAACAAATGAGTATCGATGCAGATATGCGAAGCGGTGTCATTGACGCCAATCAAGCAAGAGAGCTGCGTTTAGCCATCTCTAAAGAAAGCCAGATGTATGGAGCGATGGACGGAGCGATGAAATTCGTTAAGGGGGATGTCATTGCAGGGATTGTCATCGCATTAATTAACATCATCGGAGGTTTGATTATCGGAGTTGCTATGCGCAATATGACAGCTCTTCAAGCAGCTAAAACCTATACCCTTCTTTCTATAGGTGGTGGTTTAATCGCACAAATTCCCTCGTTGCTTATCTCTTTAACAGCGGGTATTGTGACAACTCGTGTTTCTTCAGAGAAAAAAGACTCTCATTTAGGGAAAGAAATCTCCTCACAGCTCTTAGGTCAACCTAAAGCCATTATGATTGCGGCTATAGTGATCTTTTTAATGGGCTTGATTAAAGGGTTTCCTACCCTTGTTTTTATCGTAATTTCTGTTGCTTTGGGTACAGTTGGCTTTGTGGTATGGTATAATGCTAATAAAGCCCTAGTTAAAGCGCAAGGCGGTATTTCTACGGCAAAAATGGATACCGATGTAGAAGGACATTCCATGATCCGAGGTGGAACGGATGATTATGCATTGACTCTTCCCATTGTTCTAGAAGTGGGTAAATCTCTCTCTACTGTCATTCGCAAAGAAAAACAAGGCTCTACTTTTGTAGAGGATATGATTCCTAAAATGCGTCTTGCCCTTTATCAAGATCTAGGAGTGCGTTTCCCTGGAGTACACGTACGCACTGATTCCCCTACTTTAGAATCTGATGAATACGCTATCTATTTAAATGAGGTGCCAACCGTCAGAGGTAAAATTGTTAAAAATGCCCTTTTAACAACGGAAAACCCAGAAACGCTGCGCCGTTATAATATTGCCTTTAGCACTACGAAAAACTCGATTGGTCAACCGTCTGTTTGGGTCGAAAACCGCTACCAAGAAGTCTTAAAAAAGGCAGGTATTAAATTTTGGAGACCTTTAGATGTGATGATCTTGCATCTTTCTTATTTTTATCGCCAACATGCAGCAGACTTTTTAGGAATTCAAGAGATGCGTGGTATTTTAGAATTTATTGAAAAATCTTATCCAGATCTAGTCAAAGAGGTAACACGCTTGGTTCCTCTGCAAAAGCTGACTGAAATTTTTAAACGCCTGATTCAAGAACAGATTTCCATCCGCGATCTACGCACTATTTTAGAAGCCCTAGCAGAATGGGCCCAATCGGAAAAAGACACCGTCTTGCTAACTGAATACGTTAGATCTTCTTTAAAACGCTATATCAGTTTCAAATACTCTCAGGGACAATCCATCCTATCTGTTTATTCTCTAGATCCAGAGATTGAAGATCTAGTGAGAGGAGCTATCAAACAAACCTCAGCAGGATCTTACTTAGCACTCGATCCTGATTCCGTACAGCTGATTTTACAAGCGATGCGCAATGTAATCACACCGGTTCCTGTAGGAGGACAACCGCCTGTATTACTCACTGCCATTGATGTAAGAAGATTTGTACGCAAATTAATCGAAGGAGAATTTCCCGATATGGCGGTCATTTCCTATCAAGAAATTGTACCTGAAATCCGCGTCCAACCTTTGGGTCGGATTCAACTTTCATAGAAGAGATCATTTATGCCAGATCCAAATCATATTGATGGTGTTTCTCGTAGCGATGCTGCTAAAGCACAAAAAGCAGCGGAAGCTGAAATGGCTAATCAGAAAGCAGCTATTGTACAAGAGGCTAGTGAAGATTTACAAGAATGGACGGAAGAAGGTGCTTTTCTACCAGGTTTTATGAGAAAAGCAGAAAGCTTAGAGACAAGGTTAAGAAAATCTCCTAAAGAAGAGCGCTCGGAAAAAAAAGAACAGGTTAGAGAAATAGAGCAAATCGAAGAGATCAGTAAGGAATTTCAGCAAAGAAATCCAGAACTCCAAGCAAGAGCTCTTAGACTTTTGCGCTCAAGGCTGCAAGAAGAAGATACTGCCGAGGATATACAGAGAAAAGTTGCAGAAATTTACCCCGATCATTTCTTAGCTGATGAAGCTTTGGATTTTGTCCTTCGAACATCTACAGGAGAGTTATCTAAACAAGCAGCACTAGCTAGAGAACAATTAAATCATTTTTATAGTCGAGAAATTAAAGCTGGGAAAAACATAGCAGCACAGGTACAAGAATTCTCTATCCAAGGTCTAGAAACCTCGATTGGGCTGCGTGCTTTATACCGAGAAATCACAGGAAATCCCAGAGACTGTAATACGCTTTTTAATACGCTTTTATCCATGTTTAAATATGATAAAATGAAATTGGTCATTGCCTTTATTCTACATTCGTTAGGCAGTGATTTAAAGGCAAAGGGCTCTTCCATTGATCGTGGAGAGCTGTATAATTTACTCACGGAAGCGCGTAAATTACAAGCCATTTTAGGGATTTTTCATTTTTTTAAATCTCGTATGTCCTTTATTGCTGCTGAATTTAAACGTCAAGGACTTACTTTATCGGATTTACTGAACTTTGAAGAACTAGCCAAACAATTTATGGAGATTTTGCAAGATCGTTATCCTTCAGGAGATAAAATTCTTCAGCAGTATCTCAAAAAATGGATGTTAGCTATTACAGGTGACATTACCCTTCTCTCTTTGTATCACAGAGCTCTAAGAGAAACGAGTGGAAGACTATACAGATCCAATCAACATAGGCAAGAGCTTAGTAACGCTATGGTCGAAGGATTAGAGGATCTGTATGATCAGTTAGAAGATGATGAAGGAGAAAAAGAATCATGATGGACCCGTTTGCTCAATTGTTAAACGATTTAAGCCTATTATTGGATACGCATCTCTCCCCTGATAAACGAGGAGCCTGTAAACTTAACATAGAGGATACCTTGCATGTGCAGCTAGAGCCGGATGCTACCCGAGAAAAACTCCTCTTCTTTTGCTTTATCTCTGAAGTTCCTCCTGGAAAATTTCGCGAAAATGTCTTAAGAGATGCGCTGAAAGCCAATGCAGATCCTAGTACACCGGGAACACTTGGATTTTCTGAACGCAATAATCAATTGGTTTTATTTGCTAACCTTAATTTCCCTTCTTTAACAGCAAAAGAGGTTTTAGATTTTCTTCACCTATTTATGGCAAAAGCTCAAGTCTGGAAACAAGCCATTGCAACAGGCCAAACTAGTAACCTTTGTCCTGAACCCCTACAAAAACCACTAAGCCCCTTTGATATAAAACCTTAAAAACCTATGAATCCCCTCTCTTCTATTACAGGTAAACAGTGGGAAAAAGTTGCTGTTAAACACCACCATGGAATCAATTTACTCCTCTCTGCCCTGCACAGTGCACAAAGCTGTGGGATTGGTGAGTTTTTCGATCTTATTCCTATCATTGATTGGTGTAAACAGATAGGATTTGATGTGATTCAGCTACTTCCTTTAAATACCACGGACAATGATCCTAGCCCCTATAACCCCAACTCCTCCTGTGCTTTGAGCTTTATCTATCTCTCCTTATACGCCCTTCCGTTTATGGAAAAGATCCCAGATCTCAAAGAAAAACTCATAGATTTTCATAAGTTTAACTTAAGTCCTAAGGTATCTCATGCGGATGTATTAGCTCATAAACTACTTTGGTTACGCGCTTATTTTGATGGGGTAGGAACTGAAATTACAAACAGTCCTGCGTTCTTGCAATTTTGCGAGGAAAATCATTGGGTACAATCTTATGCTCTATTTAAGATCTTAAAAGATCAATTAGGCAACACTCCCTGTACTACGTGGCCACAAGAATTGCAACTTCTATCTAAAGAAAAACGGGAAGAATTACTTGCTAAGCATCGCTTGGAAATACTTTTTTACACTCTTTTACAGTTTCTCTGTTATGAGCAACTAAAAAAAGTAAAAACCCATGCAGATGAATGTCATGTTTTATTGATGGGGGATATTCCTATTTTAATTAGCAAAGAAAGCGTTGATGTATGGCAATATCCAGAATATTTTGATCTTAACTTTGCAGCAGGAGCTCCTCCTGATCTATTTAACCTAGATGGGCAATATTGGGGCTTCCCTCTTTTTCGCTGGGATGCAATGCGCAAAAACCAGTTTGATTGGTGGATCAAACGTTTGAAATTTGCGGAGAATTTTTTTGACATTTTCCGTATTGACCATGTTTTAGGATTTTTTCGCATTTGGGCTATTCCTTTAAATCACCCAGCTCAAGAGGGTTATTTTATTCCTGCAAATGAAGCACAAGCTTCTATACAAGGGCAAGAAATGCTCAAAACCCTTATTTCAAATACGACAATGCTCCCCATTGCAGAGGATTTAGGAGTTGTAGCTAGTTTTATACGTCCTTGCCTAGAAGAATTAGGCATTTGTGGCACTAAAGTGATGCGTTGGGAGAGAAAATGGGAAGAAGATGGCAGCTTTATTCCCTTTAAAGACTATACTCCGATCAGTTTAACCACGGTCTCTACTCATGATTCAGAAACACTCATATTATGGTGGCAAGAATCCCCTGAAGAAGCAAAACTCTTTGCAGCTACAAAAAACTGGGTGTACTCTCCTTTATTATCACAAAAGCAACGCTTAGAGATCTTATGGGATAGTCATCACACTCCTAGTCTATTTCACATCAATTTACTACAAGAGTATTTAAGCCTATTTCCTGCTCTAAGCTGGGATAATCCTCTAGAGGACCGCATCAATATCCCTGGCAAGGTGTTATCTACAAACTGGACTTTTCGCTTTCGCCCTTCTGTAGAAACTCTGATCTCTCATCAAGGGCTTAGTTCTATCTTGCAAAATTTAGCATTCTCTACAGCTCCTCCTACAGAGGTCCTATGAAAATTCTTGTATTTTTTTTTCTTATCAGCGGTTTCTATGGACATACTAATCAACTTAAAGCGTTGTATAATAGCCTAGATCCTAAATCTGTCATGCAGCATGTGGCTTTTTATGAGCTCTACCCAGATTCCAAAGAAGGACAAGCAGCGCTTAAGCGCGCTTGGCAGCTCTTAAGTCAAGGAACACTTCATCAACAAAATACACCATTAACTAACCTTGATCTCAAAGAAATTATCTCTCTGATTACCAGACAATCCTTTGAACCAAACGTAATGCTCAACCAAGAACAACTCCAGCTAATTCAAGCCATTGCTCATAATTTAGCCAACCGCAAGAAAAAAGGTGTATCTCTTACCTGTAAAGAAGATGTCCTTAAAACCCCTTCAGAAGAAATCGATCTTGCGCGAGCATTGTTGCTTTTTCAATCAGACAGGGAAAATCTGGAGTATATTAAACAATATGAAACCATGTTAGATCTCATGGCTCTTCAGGTTTTAACACGCCTCTCTCCCGATTCTTCCGACTTAGAAAAGATCCGTGCATTAAATGACTTTATCTTCCAACAAATGCAATTTCGGTTCCCTCCCCATTCTTTACATGCACAAGATATCGATCTATATACTTTTCTACCTTCTGTGCTAGATAATCGCCAAGGAGTATGCTTAGGGGTTTCCATTCTCTACTTATGTTTAGCCCAAAGATTAGATCTTTATTTAGACATTATTACTCCCCCTGGTCACATCTACCTGAGCTATCCCGATAAAGAACGTGTGATTAATATTGAAACAACTTCTAGAGGTATTGATCTACCTTCCGAGGATTATCTAGGAATTAATAACCGTATTTTACAAAAACGCACGATTAAAGAAGTTATCGGTTTAGCTTTTATCAACCAAGCGTCTGTATTCTGGCAAAAAGATGATTATCAACAAGCCATAAACCTATATAAAAAAGCCCAATTATTTTTACCTCAAGACCCCCTACTTAAAATGTTTCTAGGAATCAACTATCTATTGATAGGAGAAAAAGCACAGGGAAAGAAAATATTACAAGAAATTCGAAATCTGACTTTTGAAGAATCTGTATCCGCTGAAACAATTCCAGAAGATTACTTAAAAAAAAGAATAGATGAGGAAGGTATTCGCGCTGTGTTCTTAAACGTTGATGAAACCAGAGATTCCATCATACGTAAACAAAAAACGTTAAAAGAAGTGCTAAAGCGGTTCCCTAAATACCGCGCTGGAATTTTTCAATTAGCCACCACCTGGCTACAACTCAATCGCTCGATGGAAGCTATGCAAACACTAGAGACCTACTATGCATTAGATCCGACCAATGCTACCGTTGCTTATTATTTAACCATCCTATCTCTACAGCGCCTTGATTTTAATCAAGCTTGGAAATATTGGCATCAAGCCAATAGACTGACTCTAGAAAGAAATCATCGCCCTAAAGTGCTTAAAGAACTACACGTTCATTTAAAGAGGCTCTGTCCGGATCCTCTATAGAAATTTACAGATCAATCGAATTCTTCTAGGTCGTTTTGGATTTTTGTAGTATTTGTAACACTTACGTCCTTATCCAAGTTCATTTCCTTAGCCTAGTTATACATGCCATAATTGCACACAAAGAAGGGGTTGCTCCTTAAAACCTCAGTGTTGAGTTTAATTAACTAAGAATAGAAAAGATAAGACAAAAAAGCAGTGCAAAAAGACCTCTTAATGAGGTACAAGTTCATTTGCGAAAAAACAACAACAAAAAGAGGCCAAAAATGGAAAAGCTTGTCGAATTATACTGCTCTAATAGAGGATTTTTGGAAGGATTTTAACAAGCAACGGGAGCAACATTTAATTACCAAAGGAAAATTCTCAAGAGGCCCTAAGGGGAAAATGTCTATTCCTGAAATGATGACAATATCTATTTTGTTTCACCAATCAAACTACAGGAATTTCAAACACTTCTATTGCATTTATGTAATGGTTCATCTCCGTAAAGAGTTTCCTACTCTTATTAGCTACAGCAGATTTGTTTAACTTGTAAAAAATCTTTTTATCCCCCTATTCGCTTATCTTTTACATAACAAAGGTAAAATTACTGAAATTAGCTTTATTGACTCAACAAAGCTACAAGCTTGCCATAACAAAAGAATTAGGAGAAATAAAGTTTTTGCAAGATTTGCAAAAATGGGAAAAACAGGAGCAGGATGGTTCTTGGGAATTAAACTTCATTT
>NZ_JAAVTY010000029.1:0-13102 GCF_018642185.1 Candidatus Rhabdochlamydia sp. W815
GAAATAATAATAACATAATTCCCATTTAGGATATTCTATGGGTAACATACGCCACTGGCAACCACTTTTTAAAATGTACAAAATTCCACAAAAAATATCCTATAGATCAACTATTCGTGGACGTGTTTTTTTGCGTGTAGACTCAAGTATACTCGTTTACATTTAAATTAAGAGTTTGAATATATAAACATTTTTATACAAAAGATAACATCTTCTTGGAAGATAGAGTAGTTTTTTTAAAAAAATCTATTTATGCAATTCTTAATTTGAAATCAAACTAGTATATTAGATGGATTTTGCTAAATTGGTTACGAGAGATATCGCTTGGATAAGAGCGGGTCATAATTACCTCCAAAGGTTTTATGAAAACCATCATTATACCTTACTGAAAAGATTTTAAACAGGCGCTTAGAAGAGATACCGAAACTAACAGATGTTTTGAAATGTAGGATTAACGACAAGTTTCAAGTCGTTGACTTGAACCCCATTAAGTTAGCCGTTTGAATCGGCACTTCTATATATCTCAGGCTGTGCCCTAAATTTTTTCTAGATATTTGGCTCATCTTCCCAAGATGCTTTGAAAATGAAATGCTATTGAATATCCCAGTTCATAATGAATCAAACAAAGTGTATAGAAATTTCCACTTATTTACACTCGCATTTAGACCATAATAGGATTCCTATTCCTAGGCAAAAAATAAAAAATGTAATGAAACCTCTAAATGTAATCTTCTCTTTTCTTAGCCTTGACCAAGACCACTCCAAAAGAAAAGCGGATATTCCAACTCTAAAGAAAGCAAAAAATAAAATTACCAAAGATCCCGTAAAAATCTCTATTATATTTTTCAACACTGATAATTATCCTGTTTTTGACGTATCTGCAGAGCTTGAATTTGAAGAACTGGATTCACTTCCAGAGCTTGGTGCTTGATTAAACCCACCGAAAGATTCATGACCAGATACAAGGTCCATTACATCTCTTCCAGCACTTCCAAAGTTCAAATTACCAGCGTGCTCTGCGATATCAGCAATAGAAACCCCAGGTCTATCATTATGCGTACAGGCATAATCATTGCTATTGGAAGAGCTATTGTTGTTAGGAGAATCATTGCTAGCATTGCTTTCATGAGAAGAGCCGTTTCCTCCGCCAAGAAGTCTGTACGTATAATTAATGGAATAATTTTCACAAGATCCTAGACTTTCGAATATGGTAAAGTATCCGATCTTGTTGATTTTTTCAATTTGCTTGGGGGAGATTCCTCGCAAATTTTTATCTATATTATCTTTAGAGATTCTAAAGGGGCTTTCATTTCCTCTTTGAACAGAAAAAGAACCGTCCTCGTACCAGAGATTGTTTATATTGGCAGAGCCTCTAGCATAAAAGTTCTCAATTGATCTTCTCATATTTACTCCCTTTTTTAGTTTAAGGCATTCAAAAATAAAAAATATTTTAATTTCTTGCAACATAAACGTAAAATCTCAAAGGTCATTTCCGCTAAGCTCCCAATAGATCTTATCTCCTTATTACACCAGCTGGAGAGTTTTTACCAGCTTTTAGCACAACCCCAATGGAATTATGATTAGCATACCTAAGACTACCACTATCACAGCACCCAATACCTGCGTTACAATCTCCAATGGGAATAACTTGTGCAGGTGTAAATTTAAGGTTATCTGCTGCAATAAAGAAACCATAGCTGATGGTGTATAACATATTCCAAAGTGGTCTTTGGCAAAATTGACAACTTGTTTAGCTGAACTGGGAGCTTCTTCTTTTACATAGATTTTTAGTTGTTTAAGTTGGCCTTGATTGAGCCGGCATGCTTTTCCTGCATAGTTCAAATTCAGCAAGGCTTCTTTGCCACCTTCTAAATAAGTTTTATATCAACGCCTTATCGTATCCTCATCTAGGAGTAAAGCATGTGCTACTTGTGGGTATGTCCACCCTTCATCTAACAATAAAATAGATTTGATTCTATCGCGTAGCCTTTTATCCCGTTCATGGCGATGACGAGCCTTGAGGATGTCTTTTTGGTTTCTTGTTAAAAAGTTCGCTTCAGGTTGCATAGATGTAAGATTTATAACTCAATCAATGAGAAAAATTCAATGAATTTAGTGTTTGAAAAGTCTTTTTTCTAATGCATTTCAGTATACAATCGATATTACGAAACGTCGATGACTTTTTTTCAGGCAATTAGAGGATTCTTCTTATAAGAGATACCGAAACTAACAGATGTTTTGAAATGTAGGATTAACGACAAGTTTCAAGTCGTTGACTTGAACCCCATTAAGCTAGCCGTTTGAATCGGCACTACTATATATTGATTTAAGAAATTTTTACAGCTAGAATTTTTATATTAAAACCTTGATATTTGAGTGTTCTTAAATGGTTTTACCCTACTGCTTAAAGCTTTTAGATTTTTGTGGAAAGCGATATTAAATTTATGCAAAAAGCGCTGATAGAGGCGAAAAAGGCCTACAGAAAACAAGAAGTTCCTGTAGGTGCTGTGCTTGTATTAAATGACCAAATTATTGCGCGAGGCCATAATCAGACAGAAGGTAAATCAGACCCAACTCAGCATGCAGAAATCATTTGTTTACAAAAAGCTTCAAGAAAGCTCAAAAATTGGCGGCTTTTGCAAGCCACTCTTTATTCTACTTTAGAACCTTGTTCTATGTGTGCTGGAGCTTTGTTACAAGCTCGTGTTGCTCGTCTTGTATGGGGAACTCCTTATAAGCGCTGTGGAGCTAATGGAAGCTTTGTAAACTTATTTTCTTTAAAACATCCTTTTCACCAAATTAGGATAACCGCTGGTGTTCTAGAGCAAGAATGTTCAGAGATTATGATTCATTTTTTTAAACAGAGGAGAAAGGAAAGACATGGAAAGTGTTTTTGATGATTTAATAAGATTTCAAAAAAAAAGATTACTTGTTTGTGCGCAAAGAATTGTTCCTGGGATTATCGAAGATGACCTGTTGCAACCCAACGACTTTCCTAACCTCGAGCTTCATCCCCATTTTCGATATGAAGAAGGTGTGCTTGAGGGACTGCTAACAGCTCGTATGGCCTACTTATCTTTAGCTCAGAGCTCTTAAATTCTTGTTTTTAAATGAAAAAGCGATTAAATTACATGATCAAAACCTATTTTTCTCTTAAGGAGTTATTATGAAAAAGAAAGGCCACCCTATCTATCAAGAAGTCCTATTTGTTGATTCTGCAACTGGATTTTCCTTCGTTTGCGGTAGCACTCTGCAGACCAAGGAAAGACAAGTCTATGAAGGAAAGGAATATCCTGTATACAGAGCTCCTATCACTTCTGCATCTCATCCATTTTTCACAAAAGACAAAAAATTAGTTGATTCCGAAGGCAGAGTAGGTCGATTTGTTAATCGATATGCTAAAAAGGTAAAACAAAAGCAAGAAGAGACTGTAGAGGAGCTCGTTGAGAATAAGGTCGGTAAAAAAACCAGCCGTAAAAAAACAAAATAAACTTAAAAAAGCAATTAGGTAGCATATGCAAGAGCAGATAGGTAAGCTTCTTTTTCGATTTGAACAAGTAGAAGAATTACTGGCTCAAGCAGATGTGCTCTCTGATCAAAAACGTTACCAAGAGCTTGCGCAAGAGCATTCTTATCTATTAGAGATAAAAGATAAATGGCTTCTTTGTGAAGATCTGCAAAGACAGCTAGAAGAAAATCAAAATTTGTTAAAAGAAGAGAAAGATCTTGTTTTTGCAGATTATATTCGACAAGAAATAGAGGAATTGGAGAAAAAAATTTCTGTTTCTACTTCTGATTTAAATCATTTATTGATCCCTCCTGATCCTCTTGATAGTCGTAATGTCATTTTAGAAGTCCGGGCTGGTACAGGAGGCGATGAAGCAGCTATTTTTGTCGGAGACTGCGTTAGAATGTATAAATTATACGCAGATTTTAAAGGCTGGAAGCATGAGCTTTTGTCTTGTACTCCATCTGAGATGGGCGGATTTAAAGAATATTTCATGGTTCTCTCTGGTCATAATGTGTATAGATGTTTGCAATACGAGGCAGGAACACATCGCGTTCAGAGAGTTCCTAAAACCGAAGCGCAGGGGCGAGTGCACACATCAGCGGTTACTCTTGCAATTTTAGTTGAGCCGGATGAGAGTGAAAAAATTGTTTTAGATGAGAAGGATCTTAAAATCGATACATATCGAGCTTCAGGAGCTGGTGGTCAGCATGTAAATACCACAGATTCTGCTGTGCGCATTACTCATGTTCCAACCGGACTTGTTGCTACTTGTCAAGAAGAGCGTAGCCAGCATAAAAATAAAGATAAAGCAAAACGTCTTTTAGTTGCTAAACTTGCAGAAAGAAAAAAATTGAAAGCAGAATCGGAAATGGCTTCTCTTCGAGCCTCTCAAGTAGGAACAGGGGATCGTTCAGGAAGAATTCGCACCTACAATTTCCCTCAAAATCGCGTAACCGATCATCGGATTGATTTAACCCTTTATAAACTTCATTTAATTATGGAAGGGGACCTTAATGAGATTATTAATGCTTTGATTGCTTATTTTTATCAGAAGAAACTCGAGATTGTTGGAAATCAATTTTCATGAGATCCTTAGGCGAAGTTTTACAAATAGCAACACAATTTTTGCAACAAAAAGAAATTGTACAAGCCAAGCGCTCTGCGGAAGACCTTCTAGCTTTTGTATTGAAAAAATCTCGCTTAGATCTTTATCTGCAATTTGACTTGCCTTTAGAAGAAAAAGAACTCGAGCATTTTTGCTCCTTGGTTAAGCGCTTATCTTTAAAAGAGCCTATAGAATATATTTTAGGACGGATTGAGTTTTACAACTGTCTTTTTTCTTTGAATCCTTTTGTTTTGATTCCTCGCCCAGAAACAGAAATCTTATTAGATCACATTTGCCGAGAAATCGAGCTAGAAGAAAAAAAACCGCAAATTGCCTGGGATATTTGTACAGGATCCGGTTGTTTAGGTGTCGGCCTAAAAAAAAGATTTCCATTTATGAATATAACTCTTTCCGATCTTTGTCCCGATGCTTTACATGTAGCTTCTTTAAATGCCAAGCAAAACCAAGTAGAAGTAGAGGTTTTATTAGGGGATTTTCTAAAGCCATTTGAAGGAAAAAAAGTAGACCTTGTGATTTGTAATCCCCCTTATGTTTCTTTATCTGAGTATGAAACATTAGATCTTAGCGTAAAAGGATTTGAGCCAAAACAGGCTTTTGTAGCAGAAGAAAACGGTCTGGCTTTTTATCGTCTTTTGAGTCAGCAATTACCCCAGTTTTTAAATCAAGGTGCTAAGGTTTATTTAGAAATAGGAGCTACCCAAGGGCAAAAAATAAAAGAATTATTTGCTAGCCCGTCTTGGACACGGGTTCTTATAGAAAAAGATTTGAGTGGCCATGATCGTTTCTTTTTCCTTGAATTTGAATCTTAATCCGCTTATCCTAAAAGGCAGTATTTTTTTGGTGTATATGGTGTAGAACATGTTTGATTCGCTAACCCAAAAGTTTCAAGGGATTATTGCTTCTCTAAAAGGGAAAAAAACCTTAACAGAAGATAATATAACCGATGCCGTAAGACAAGTGAGAATGGCTCTTTTGGACGCAGATGTAAACTACTCTGTTGCAGGAAGCTTAGTTAAAAAGATCCAAGAAAAGGCTCTTGGAAAAGATGTACTCAAAGCACTTTCTGCTAGTGAGCAGTTCATTAAACTTGTACATGATGAGCTTGTTTTGTTTATGGGACAACAAGAAAATCCCCTTGCATTGCAAGAAAAACCAACGGTTATTATGTTATGTGGGCTCCAGGGTTCAGGCAAAACAACACAATGTGCAAAATTAGCTTATTACTTAAGAAAAAAACATCCCAATAAGAAGGTCCTTTTAGCTGCTTGTGATTTACAAAGACCTGCTGCAGTGGAACAACTTAAAAAACTTGCAACTGAGATAGAAGTTCCAGTTGTTGTCTTGAATCAAGAAATGAATCCTATTGAAGTAGCAAAAGCTGCAAAAGAAAAAGCTGTTTTAGAAGGATTTGATGTTCTCATCATTGATACAGCAGGACGGCTACATATCGATGAAGAATTAATGCAACAGCTTATAGAAATTAAACAGGTCGTTAAACCACAGGAAATACTTTTTGTAGCAAATGCAGCTACTGGGCAAGATGCTGTAAAAACAGCTTTAGAGTTTGATAAGCATGTGCAGATTACTGGAACTATCTTAACTATGTTGGATGGTAGTTCACGAGCAGGAGCTGCTATTTCCATTCAAGAGGTAACAAAAAAGCCTTTAAAATTCGAAGGGATTGGAGAAAAAGTTAGCGATCTACAGCTGTTTAATCCACATTCCATGGCAGATCGAATCTTAGGGATGGGAGATGTAATTAATCTCGTGCGTAAGGCTGAAGAGATCACAAGTAAAGAAGAAGTGAAAACCCTAGAAAAAAAAATGTTAAAAGGTTCTTTCACCTACGATGACCTTTTAAAACAAATGAAGCTGCTCAATAGTATGGGACCCCTTAAAGGCTTATTAAAAATGCTCCCAGGTGGGGCAGAGCTTGCAAATATGGATTTTGATGAAAAAGAGTTTGTTCGTCGATCTGCGATTATTTCTTCTATGACAAAAAAAGAACGCTTGGAAAAAGTGGAATTAGTGCCTAGTCGAAGAAGAAGAATTGCAGATGGGAGTGGAAATTCTATCGATGAAGTGAACCGCATGATTAAAGAACATAAAAGATTGAAACATATCTTTAAAGACATGCCAAGCTTAAAACAAAAAATGGCAAAAAACAAAATCCCATCTTCTTTTAAAGGATGGAAATTTTAAAGAATACAGAGGAACCTTATGGCATTAAAAATTCGTTTTAGGCAACAAGGATCTGCAAATAGGCGAACCTATCGTCTAATATTAGCAGATGGACGAGAAAGACGTGATGGCAAATATATTGAGAAATTTGGTTGGTATGATCCTTCTAAAGCAACAAATAATTGTCTATTAGATGAGACAAGAATTAAGTATTGGATCGATCAGGGAGCGCAGTTTACCCCCGATGCCGAAGCTTTAGTTGCGCGTGCTCTTCCTGAACTAATGAGAGAGATTCGTTTAAAAGAGCAAGCTCGCCTTGTCAAACAAGCTAAGAAAAGAAGAACTAGAAAAAAGCAACATGTACCAGCTGCTTAAAGTTTTATATTATGCAGATTGATATTCTTTCTCTTTTTCCTGAATATTTTGAAGGTCCTTTTAAAGTAAGTATTTTGAAAAAAGCTCAGGAAATAGGGCTTATACATATCAATCTCATAAATATTCGCGATTTTGGTGAAGGCAGGTGGAAAAAAGTAGATGATCGTCCTTATGGTGGTGGCCCTGGAATGGTTTTAATGCCAGGTCCTGTAACTAGAGCGGTTCATAGTGTAAAAAAAGAAAATACTCATGTGATTTACCTCTCTCCTCAAGGAAAACTATTAGACGTAAAAACCTGCCAGAGGTTAGCTGCTTATCCTCACTTGGTGTGTATCTGTGGACATTATGAAGGGATTGATCAGAGAGTGATTGAAACGCAAGTAAATGAAGAGATTAGCATTGGAAATTATATTCTTACCAATGGCTGTTTAGCATCTATTGTTCTTGTAGACGCAGTTGTACGATTTATTCCTGGTGTTTTAGGAAACGAAGATTCTTTGCTAGATGAATCATTTCAAGAAGATGGAATTTGCGAAGGACCATGTTTTACAAGACCTGGGATATTTGAAGGAAAGTGTGTGCCTAAAGTTCTTTTGAGCGGTAATCACGCTGAAGCTCGAAGATGGAAAGAAAAGGCAAGAAAGAAACAAAATGATATGCCTTGGGCGGATAAGCAATAATTATTTAGTTGAAAAGGAAATACAATGATTCAAGATATGTTAATACAATCAATCGATGAAGATCAGTTAAAAACCGATCTTCCTGTGTTTTGTGTAGGTGATACGGTTCGTGTGCACCAACGCATTATAGAAGGAGAAAAAGAAAGAATTCAGGCTTTTGAAGGAATTGTCATAGCTCGTAAGGGAGCCGGTATTTCAGAAACATTTACTCTTTATCGATATTCTTCAAGTGGAATAGAAAGGGTATTTCTCTTGCATAGTCCACGAATCAATAAAATTGAAGTGATGAAAAAAGGTAGTGTGCGTAGGGCGAAGTTATATAACTTCCGCGGTAAATCGGGTAAGGCGATAAAAGTAAAAGAACGGATATATAAAGCTCCATCTAAAAGCTAAAGGCTTTATCTTTTTATGATGACTCCTCAAAGCGAATATAATCGACTTGAGAGAATGACAAGGTATGAGCGTGCTTTATATAAACAAGGGTACGCTCGGTTAGCAGGAGTTGATGAAGCAGGAAGAGGCCCCCTGGCGGGACCTGTTGTAGCTGCTGCCTGCGTTTTACCCAAAAATATTCTTATCTGTGGAGTCGATGATAGTAAAAAACTAACAGCTGCTGAAAGATCTACTATTTTTGCAGCAATCATCAAACTCGATGGAATTGATTATGCAATGGGGATAGTTTCTGCAGAGGTCATTGATCGCATAAATATTCTTCAGGCGACATTTGAAGCAATGAGGATCGCGCTTTCTGGTTTAAAGAATTCAGCTGATTATCTTTTAGTTGATGGGAATCAGTTTATTCCCAAAGTTACAATACCGGGTAAAGCTATCATTAAAGGAGATGCTACTTCGCAGTCCATTGCAGCAGCTTCTATTTTAGCAAAAAAAACGCGAGATGACCTCATGCAAGATTATCATAAGCAATGGCCTGAATATGGATTTTCGCAGCATAAAGGGTATCCAACAAAAAAACATTTAGAAGCTCTTGAACATTTTGGACCTTGCCCTATTCATCGTCTGAGCTTTGCTCCGCTAAAAATCCAAATATAGTTGCTTTCTATCAAAGAATTTTACATAATAATGTTCCCATGATTAAGAGTATGACGGCCTATAGCCGATGCAGTAAAACTACCTCTGATGGGCGCTATACATTAGAGCTTCATTCAGTCAATCGCAAAATAATGGATTTTGCCATATACTTGCCTAAAGATCTTTTGCGATTTGATGTCGATTTACGTAAATGGCTAGCTCAAGAGCTAGAGCGAGGGCAAATTACTGTACGTCTTTTAGTGCAACACGAGAATATCAATTCGGATAGTAATTATATTTTGCAATTAAAAGAATCTAAGGAAAAATGGGAAAATATTTCTCGTGAATTAGGGTATAACCCAGATAAAACCATTGATTTCCCTTTTGTTCTCTCTCATTTTTCTCCACCTATTTACTTTAATCAAGCAGAAGAAGAAAAAATTAAAACATTTTTATTTGAGCTAACCCAAGAGGGTTTAAAGCAATTATTAAGAATGAAGTGCGAAGAAGGTAAAGCCCTTGAGATTGATTTGCAAAATCGACTTAAAAATATAGAAGAGGCTTTGCAAAAAATTCATCAAAAAAAAGAGCTTCCCATAGAGAGGTATCGTAAGAGAATTTTGGAGGTTTTGAAAACTTATCAGGCAAATTCCCCTGATTTAGTAGAAAAAACAGGTAGAGAAGTGGCTATTTTTGCTGAAAAAATGGATATTGCGGAAGAACTTATGCGTTTAGAGACTCATATCTTTCATTTTCGTAATTATTTACTCTCTTCGGAAAAAGCAGTTGGTAAAATACTAGAGTTTTTAATGCAGGAAATGCAACGAGAGATTAATACTCTAGCTAGTAAAGCAAGCGATAGCGAAATCATACCTATAGTAATCTATATAAAAAGCGAGTTAGAAAAAATGAAAGAACAAATTCAAAATATTGAATAACGTATCATAGTCTATGTTATCAAATTTTTTAACCGGGCTTGTATTTGTTTTAAGTGCTCCAGCAGGAACTGGGAAAACTACTCTTGTACGGATGCTATCTAATGAGTTTGACTCTATCGTAGAGAACGTTTCTTATACAACACGCCCTCCTCGCTCTAATGAGATAGATGGAAAGGATTATTTTTTTATTTCTGAAAAAGAATTTGAATCTAAAATAAAAGAAGGGGATTTCCTTGAATATGCAAAAGTCTTCGGGTATAATTATGGCACCTCCTGTGAATATGTAAATTCTCAGCAGAAAAGAGGTAAGCATGTCTTCTTAGTAATTGATACACAAGGGGCAATACAGCTAAAAGAAAAGAATTTTGCTGCCATTTATATTTTCTTAAGCCCTCCTTCGCTTGAAGTGCTTGAATCTAGACTCTTAAACCGTAAGACAGAAAATAAAAAAACTCTAGCTCGAAGGTTATCTTGGGCAGAGCAAGAATTAAAAAAAATTAGTTATTATGACTACCATATTGTAAATGATTCCTTGAAGCATGCTTATGCTATTTTACGCAGCATTGTCATTGCCGAGGAACATCGTGTACGCTAACTTTCAACTTAAGGTTTTTTATGCCACCGCTGTCTAAACATCCTCTTACAAATGAGTATTTACGAGGATTATTTAAAAGTAATTTTGAATTAGCTAATCAAGTCATTGATTTGGCGCGTTTTTATATTCGTTCTGGTAGGGAAGTAAATTTAACAAGGTTGCTCGATGAAATTAAATGCAATCCTCAAAAGGATTATATTGAAGTATTAAGACAACTAGATTCTGAAGAATAATTGCAATTTCATGGCTCAAAAAATTTTGATTACATCTGCGCTCCCCTATGCAAACGGACCTTTGCATTTTGGTCATATTGCAGGGGCTTATCTTCCCGCTGATTGCTATGCCAGATTTATGCGTCTTTGTGGCCATGATGTTCTCTATGTTTGCGGATCAGATGAATATGGCATTGCAATCACTTTAAGTGCAGAGCTAGCTAAACATAGCCCTCAAAAGCATGTGGATTTATTTCATGCGATCAATCAGCGTTTATTCGCTCAATTGAATTTTTCCTTTGATCATTATTCACGTACGACTTGGCCAAAACACAAAGAAACCACTCAGCAGTTTTTTTTAGATTTATTACATAATGGGTATATTGAAGAAAAAACAACAAATCAGCTTTATTCAGAAAAAGAGGGCAAATTTCTAGCAGATCGCTATGTAATGGGGACTTGTCCTAAATGCCAATTTTCTCAAGCAAGGGGAGATGAGTGTCAAAGATGTGGTGCAAATTATGAAGCAACAGATCTTATACAGCCAGTTTCTAAGATTTCAGGTTTGCCTCTTGTATTAAAGCCTACTACTCATTGGTTTTTGCGCTTTGATCTTTTTAAACAAAAATTATCTGATTGGCTTATTTCTAAGGACTGGAAACCCAACGTTTTGCATTTTGCAAGCTCTTATGTAGAAGATTTAAAGATGCGTTCGATCACTCGTGATATGGATTGGGGAGTACCTGTTCCTTTACCTAATGCTCAAGGAAAAGTGTTCTATGTTTGGTTTGATGCGCCCATTGGCTATATTTCAGCTACTAAAGAGTGGGCAGAAAATCAAGGAAAACCCGAGGAATGGAAGAAGTATTGGTTTGATCCTACGACAAAACTTGTACAATTCATAGGCAAAGATAACGTCCCTTTTCACGCTTTATTTTTTCCTGCAATGATTATGGGACAGAATCAGCCTTACAAGCTTGTCGATGAGCTGCCTGCCAATGAGTTTTATAATTTGGAAGAGAAACAATTTAGTAAGTCAGATGGCTGGTATATTGAGTTTAAGTCCTTTTTTTGCTCTTTTTCAGCAGACCAGATTCGTTATACAATTGCTGCAAATGCACCAGAAACCCAAGATAGCGAATTTACCTGGAAAGATTTTCAAATGCGCTGCAATGTAGAGCTTTTGGGTAAGTATGGAAATCTGGTAAATAGAGTGCTTGTATTTACTAAGGAGCTGCTTTCTGCTAAAGTTCCTCCTAGATTAGAACTTCTTGAAGAAGATCGATTGTTTCTGGATAAAATCAAAAACATAGTTAAGCAAACAGAAACAGCTTATGCCTCTTTTCATTTGAGAAAAGCTTCACAACTTATCATGGAATTAGCGCAAGCTGGTAATGTGTACTTTGATTTGAAAAAACCTTGGATTTTAGCTCGCAGCCCATCTACTTTTTCACAAATGCAGACAACTATTTCCTGTTGTCTGGAATGTCTTAAAGCCTTAGCGCTTATTTCTTGCCCCATTATTCCCCAAAGCGCGCAAAAGATTTTCTCCATGCTTGGGTTTAAAGTTTCCTTAGAAACAGCCAATTGGTATCAGGTTTTAGAATCAACCATTGTTGTAGGGACAGCTTTGCCTGAGCCTAAGATTTTATTTAGTAAAGTAGAGGATGAGGTTATTGTGGAACAACAGAAAAAACTTTATGCTCATACTCTACCCCACAAGAATCTAGAGATTTCTATTGATGATGTGCGCAAACTAGACCTGCGAGTAGCGCAGATCATAGATGTAGAGAGGGTTCCTAAATCTAAAAAATTACTAAAGCTTTCCTTAGATTTGGGAGAGGAAAAAAGGCAAATTGTTTCTGGAATTGGTGAAAAAATAACCGATTTAACCTCTTTAATCGGTAAAAAAATAGTGGTAATTACCAATCTAAAGCCGACTAAAATCATGGGCATTGAAAGTCAAGGGATGTTATTTTCTGCAGATACAGAGCAAGGATTTGAGCCTTTAGAAGTGTCTTTAGCTGCTATCGGTGCAAAAATTAGCTAGTTTATACCTTAATAGTTTTATTTTTTTAGACATAAAAGTTCTTTGTGAGTTCTCTATTAGCTTATTCTAAATATGATTGGTAATATAAGAGATACTTACCAAGTATATAGTGGTTCCGATTCAATCAGATAGAAAAATATTTTGTTTTGTGTTAAGCTATTGAGTATGAAAAAACTGACCCCTAGCCAGAGAGCTGACTTAGAACACAAGTTAAAGCATCCAAAAGACTATTCTGAACGGAATAGGCTTTGTGTAATTTTGGGCTATGATGAGGGTATCTCAACAAAAAATCTTGCTAAAACACTCCGGATAAGCCCTATCACTGTTCAGGAATACCTCAGAGAATATGATTCCAAAAATAAAACTGGAAGTAGCCCTCGAGGCGATAGCAAATCAAAACTTTCA